>JAIFMT010000228.1 GCA_020048295.1 Rhodoferax sp. | reverse complement strand
TGCTACGCCCGGGCCAGCCATCGCTGTTTGCCTATACCAGCGCCGAACAGGTGTGGCAGGAGCACCGCGAGTCCACCCGTGGCCGCGACCTCGACATCACAGGCTTAAGCTACGCGCTGCTCGACAGCCACGGCCCGCAGCAGTGGCCCTGCCCGGCATCAGCGACCAACGCCCGTCTGAGTCCCACGCAGGCGCACGTACAAACCAGCCTTCATGCCAGCCACTCAGCAAGCAGTGACGATGCAATGCCGGCACCTGAGCAGCAGAACTTTGGCCAACCCCGCCTATACGCCGACGGACACTTTCCCACCCCGGACGGTCGCGCCCGCTTCGCCAGCGTTGCCTTTGTGCCACTGGCCGAAGCGCGCAACGCGCGCTACCCGTTCTCGCTCATCACTGGACGCCTGCGTGACCAGTGGCACGGCATGAGCCGCACCGGCCTGCTGGGCCGCCTGTTTGGCCATGTGCCCGAGCCGACCCTGCAAATGCACCCGCAGGACATCGCCCGCCGGGGTTTCAAAGAGGGTGAACTGGTGCGCGTAAGCAGCCCGCGCGGCACGCTGCTGGTACCGCTGCAAGCCAGCGACGAACTGGCCCCGACCCAGGTGTTCATGGCCATGCACTGGGGCAGCGAGGTGCTCAGCGGCCAGGATGCCAACGGCCTGCCACTGGCGGGGGTCAACGCGCTGACCACGTCAGCGCACTGCCCCACCTCAAAGCAACCTGAGTTCAAGCACGCCGCCGTGCGTATCGACAAAGCCGAACTGCCGTGGACCCTGCTGGGACTGGCCTGGTTGCCAGACACCGATGTGCACCGCGCACGCCAGACGCTGACCACGCTGATGCCACAAATGGCATTTGCCACCTGTGTGCCGTTTGGCCGCAGTCGCAGCGGACTGCTGTTTAGGGCGGCACACGCCACGCCGCCAGATACCGCACTGCTCGATCAAATTGAAGCTGCACTGGGTCTTCACACCACCGACGCCCTGCGCTATGCCGATGCCCGACTGGGGCAGCGCCGCGCCGTGCGGCTGAGCGACCCGGGCGATGGCCCCACCGATGGCACCCAGCTGCAAGCCTTTTTGCTGGCCGGTGACACCCGCGCCGAGTCGTGGATCAAAACCCTGCTGCAAGACGAGCTACCGGCTACCGGCATGGGACACCAGCTGCTGCGCCCCTCAGCCACTGCCCCCAGCAGTCTGGCAAAGCACACCGCCAGTGCGCAAATCTGCACCTGCCTGAATGTCACTGAACAAGCCATCAAAGATCATCTGCGCAGCGCCAGCGGCAGCACTACCGAACGACTGGCTTCGCTGCAGGCGGCGCTGAAATGCGGCACCGAGTGCGGCTCGTGCCGACCCACGCTGCAGCGGCTGGTGAAGGCGATCACCTGACGCCGCTGCGACCGCGCTCAGACCGGCAACGCAATCTGGTGGTCGGTGCTGTAGCGGTAGTCGTTGAAGATGTGCTCGGCGCTGAGCAACTGGTAGCTGCCGTCGGCGTTTTTGCGCGTGGTGTCTTTCAGGCGGTAGGTATAGTGGCCACAAGTCCACAGCTTGAAGTTGCGCATTTGCGTGCACAGGCAGGTTTTGTCTTGCACCGAGATGTTTTTACCGTCCGGGTGCAGCGCCAGCTCACGGTTGTACGAGGTGATGTAGGCGCAATTGCCCGATCCGTCGAGCAGGTAGCCATACGACTCGCAATTGGGCCGGATGCCATCGCCAATGGCCGGTGAGCCCTTGAGCATGCGCATCGGATAGCCGGTGGGTGAAATGGTGTTGACAATGATGTCGTCCTCATTGGCCAGGTAGTAATCCTGCTTGACGTCGGCAGGTAAACCGCACTCTTGCGCCACAGTGAACCGGGTGGCCACCTGCACGGCAGCCGAGCCGCTCTCCAGAAACGCCACCGCATCGCTGCCGGTAAAAATGCCGCCTGCAGCAATCACCGGGATGCCCAACTGCTCGTCGTTCACATACTTGATGACTTCGGCAATGATGGTGGCCAGGTCGTATTGCGCCCAGTCCAGCCCGAAACCCAGGTGGCCACCGGCCAGCGGGCCTTCGACCACCACAAAATCGGGCAGCCGGTTGAGCCGCGCGTTCTTGCGCAAAAACAGTTGCAGCGCGCGCACGCTAGAGACGATGATGCCCAGCTTGGCATCGCGAAAGCGCGGGTGCTCGGCGATCAGCCCAAACGAGCCCAGATGCAGCCCGGCGCTCAGCGTGATGCCGTCAATGCCGGCATCCAGCGCCGAAGCCATGCGCACTTGCAGCGTTTCGCGCGGGCCGTTCATGGTCAGCTTTTCCATGCAATTGACAAAGATCAGGCCGTCGCCCTTTTTGGCTTCCATGGTGGCGCCGATATGGCGGCGTGTCGCTTCGGCCAGAATGGCCAGGTCAAACTTGACCTCGGACTTGTCGGCGTTGAGGATGTTGTGCTTGTACAGCTTGGTCTTGTCCTTGACAAAGCTGGTGTCAAAGCGCCGGTCTGATACATCGTTGACCATCGCATCTGAAATGTGTCCGATGCCACCCAGGCGCGCCGCCTCCAGCGCCAATTCAGCCGTGGAAATGTCCACGCCCATGCCGCCCACGATGATTGGCACGACTTCTTTTTTGCCAAACATCAGGCGAAAATCATCAACACGTTTCATGAAAATCCTTGAGCCGTTCAGCACCAACGACGGGGCCAAAACCAACAAGACAAAATGGTCTTGTCAGCAAAAGATTCTAACTGCCACCCTCTGCCAGGGCGTGACAGTGGCAATACCCATGACGGGGCTGTTTCTTTGACTTTCGGCACCGGCAAACTGTTCAAATTGGCTTTTTTTGCCTTTGATGATCCATCATGCGTCGCAACTCTGACCCCAGCAAGCCTGCGCCAACGCTCAAGGGCGTGCGCATCCTCAGTCTCTGCCCGAACCTGCCCGGCCCGGCGGCCTTGCAGCGCTGCCGCGCCATGGGGGCCAGCTGCGTCAAGATCGAGCCGCCCGCGCCAGTGGGCAACCCGTCAGACGCGGCCGCGCCAGCTGCCATGACCGGCGACCCGATGAGCCGCTACAGCCCAGCCGGCTACCGCGCGCTGCACGAAGGCATTCGCGTGCGGGCAATCAACCTGAAAACACCCGACGGACAAACCGCGCTGCACCGTGAGCTGGCCCGCGCCGATGTGCTGCTGACCTCGTTTCGACCCAGTGCGCTGAAGCAACTCGGCCTTGACTGGCGCAGGCTGCACCCGCAGTACCCGTTGCTGTCGATGGTGGCGATTTTTGGCGACAGCGGCGCGCGCGCCGAACACCCTGGGCACGACCTGACCTACATGGCACAAGCCGGTTTGCTGCCTTCTCTAGAGATGCCCGCCACGCTGTACGCTGACATGACCGGTGCACTGATGGCCACTGAGGCGGTGCTACAAGCGGTACTGTTACAGCGCCAGAAGCAACAGGGCAGTTGGCATGAAGTTTCACTGGCAGCGGCTGCCGCCCACCTGGCGCAGCCACGCAACTGGGGCAGCATGGGCCCAGACACCCTGCTCGGTGGCGGCCACGCTGGGTACCGCATTTACCCGTGCCAGGATGGTCGCGTGGCGCTGGCAGCGCTGGAGCCACATTTTGCCCGGGCACTGTGCCACGCCGCAGGTATCGCTTGGCGGGAATTTGCGCAGATGCTCGAACCCGCCATGCGCGAGCAAATCGCCAGCTTCCTGACCGGTCAGAGCTGCGCCAAGCTTGACGTGCTGGCAGCTCAGCACGACATTCCGCTGCAGACCCTGCCCGCGTAAGTCAGCCCAAGCGACGGCTCGCGCGCCAGCCTTGCCTGGTGCGATCAAAACCTCGGCCATGCGTGGTGTTTGGCACCCACCGTTGTGCATTTCGTCGCATGGCAACCGCGTTTCGCGGCAGTTTGCACAACAATCGGCGGCATGAGAAAACAGCAGCCCAACATCGTGCGCGCCTTGCAGGTTGCCGTGTTCAACACGGTGATTGCCGGCGCCATCAGCATCTTCATGGGCGGCGGGTTCTGGATCAACCTGGTGTATTCACAATGCATTGGCCTGAGCATCTGGTTGCTGATTGACTTTGGGCAATATTGGCTGATTCGCCAGCCCGAGCGGCAGTGGCGCCGGCTGTTTGCCATCGCGCCCATTGGTGCGTTCTTGGGCTACCTGCTGGGCACGCTGCTGGCGCAGCGGGTGTTTCCGCAGCACAACTTTGGGCATTGGCAAGACCGGCCCAACCTGGGGCTGGGCTTTCTGGTGCTGAGCCTGCTGGCTGGCGGCATCAGCAGCTACTACTTCATGAGCCGCGAACAGCTTGCCCAGGCGCGCGCCGAGATGGCGCGCACCCAGCGCGAGGCCGAGGCCGCGCAGCGCCAGGCGGCGCAGGCGCAGCTGGCGCTGCTGCAGTCGCAACTGGAGCCGCATATGCTGTTCAACACGCTGGCCAACCTGCGCGTGCTGATCACCCTTGACAGCGCCCGCGCCCAAACCATGCTCGACCATCTGGTGGCCTACCTGCGCGCCACGCTGGCCGCCTCGCGCACGCCCTTGCACCCGCTGCGGACCGAATTTGAGCGGCTGGGCGACTACCTGGAGTTGATCAAGGTGCGCATGGGGCCGCGCCTGCACTACACGCTGGACTTGCCCGAGGCGCTGGCCAATGTGCAGATCGCGCCGCTGCTGCTGCAGCCGCTGGTGGAAAACGCCGTCAAACACGGCCTGGAGCCCCGGGTGGATGGCGGCAGCGTCAGCATCAGCGCACGCCAGCATGGCACGCAGCTGCTGCTCGAAGTCGCTGATACCGGGGTGGGCCTGAGCGCAGCGCCTGCACCGTCAACGGGCTTTGGACTGGCGCAGGTGCGCGAGCGCCTGCAAACCCACTACGGCCCTCAATCTACTCTTGAGTTGATAGCTGGAATCGCAGGTGGTACAAGGGCTGTGGCTACTTTTTCCATGAATTCTGAGCTGGGAGGGCGTCGATGAATCAAGCTCTGGCGCTGATTGCCGAAGACGAACCCCTGCTGGCGGCAGCGCTGCAAGCCGAGCTGTCCCGCGCCTGGCCCGCGCTGCAGGTGCACTGCGTGGGCGATGGCATCAGCGCTGTGGCGCGGGCGTTGCAACTGCAGCCCGACGTGCTGTTTTTTGACATTCGTATGCCCGGCATGAGCGGCCTGGAAGCCGCTGCGGCGCTGGCCGACGATTGGGACACGGGCACCAAGCCCTTTCCTGCCCTGGTATTTGTCACCGCCTACGACCAGTACGCGGTGCAGGCGTTTGAGGCGCAGGCGGTGGATTACCTGCTCAAGCCAGTGCAAGCCGCTCGCCTGGAAAAAGCCGTGTCAAAACTGCGCCTAGCCCTTGACCAGCGTGCACTAGCAGCTAGTGTTTCAGAAGTAGCAGGCAACCCATCGGTGCCACTGGCGATGGAGCAGACGATGCGCCAGCTGCGCCAGTTGATGGCGGCTGCCAGCAGCGCCACATCACCCCTGCAAGTGATTCAGGCCAGCGTGGGCAATACGATTCGCCTGGTGCCCATCGAGACGGTGCTGTACTTCGAGGCCGCCGACAAATACGTGCGCGTCTTGACCGCTGAGCGCGAGTACCTCATTCGCACGCCGCTTAAGGAGCTGATTGGCCAGCTCGACGCCAACGTGTTTTGGCAGATCCACCGTGGCACCCTGGTCAACAGTCGTTGCATCGACAGCGTGAGCCGCGACGAAGCCGGCAAAACCTACCTGAGCCTGCGTGGCCGCACTGAGCGCCTGGCGGTCAGTCGGCTTTACGCAGGACTGTTCAAGGCGATGTAGCCCCACTGGCAACCCTCAGAACGCACGGCTGAGCATCACGTACGCCTGCGCGGTGGTGGGCTGCTGACGCAGCAGCGCATCGGCCGGTCCACGGGCCAGACGCACCCCGCCTTGCACCAGAATGCGGTCGCCCGAGTGGCTTAGCGCCAGTGTCCAGAGCTGGCCGCCGTCTGTCGGGTGGTAGAGCAGGTCCAGCGACGGCTGCCAATTCTCATGCTCCCAGCTCAGTCGCACATAGACGTTCTTCCTTAGCGCATCCGGGCGCGCCGTGCCATCCCACCACAGCTCGGACAGCACACTGAACTGGCTGATGTGCGTCCATGTGGCGCCCACCAGTGCTTGGGTGCTGCTGCCGCTGAGCGTTGGCTGAGCTTGTGCTTGGCCCAAGTTTTGGGAAGCCGCCACGGGCAGGTCGGCGCGCTGCAGGGCACGCAGTGACGCATGCAGTTCCAGCGCGTCGCTGGCCACCCAGGCTGCGGCGATGCCCAGACTGGTGCCAGTGCGCTCACCATAGCGGGCAAAGCCATGCCAATCGACCGCGCCCTGGCGCTGGTACAGGCGCGCGGCCAGAGCCGGCTCGCTTGCCCCGGTGGCGCTGCGCGCATGGGTGGGATTGACCCACACCAAAGACCAGGCGCTGTCCAGGTCAAAGCGCTCGGCCATGAGCACACCGCGCCCCTCGGGGGTCGTGCTCACCAGCGTGCGGCGCTCTTCCTGCTGCACCACATCGTTGGGGCGAAAGGCATAGCCCACGTCCCAGGCGACGATCTTTTTGCCGGCACTGAACTGCCAGCCGCCGCCCTCGACGGTGGCGCTGAGCTCATTGAACCAGGCACGGTTTTTCTCGCCGGGCGCCGCATCGCCTTGATGCTGCAGCGTGGCAATGGCGTTCCAATGCGCGGCGCTGCTGCGCAGTTCCAGCTCGGCGGTAGCCGCACCAGTTTGCGTCTGCTGGGCGCCGTTGTGGCTGGCGCGCCGCTCATCCCATTGCAGGCGCAACTTGCCGCTGAGCGGCAGGGCAGCGTCCTGCGCCCAGGCTGCGCCCGCGGTCAGTGCCAGGCCGATCCACGCAGCCAGCGCAGCACCTCGGCCCAGGCCAGACTGGTCGGCGCGCCTTGATTTGAAGAAACAACTGTGCATGGTTGTCACTCCAGTGGCGGGTTGCGCACCAGAAACATCGGGTTCAGCCACTCGGTTGAGGTACCGCACTTGCGTGGTCTTGTGATTGCTGACCTGGTCGGTCAACACCATCTCGGTCACCAAGGTGGGCGCAGCGGGCTTGTCAAAAACAAATAGCGCCTGCTTGGCCAGCTTGTCTGACAGCACATACAGCTCGGCCCTGAGCGGCTCAAAGCGTGCCTTGCCCAACCACAGCTCGATGCGCTGGTAGCTCACGCCTTTGCGCGTGGCGTTCAGGCTCAGGTGCAGACAGGGGAATGTGGTCTCAGGCGCTGGCGTTGTCGCCTGGCCAACGCTGCGCGGCGGCTCGCACCGCTCTTCAGCCACAACTTGGCCGCTGTAGTCGTCGGCCCAGCGCAGGTTGGCGATGTCGCCGGTCGAGGCATCACCGAGCAGCTTTTGCATTGGCGTGATGCGCAAGGGGCGCTGACTCTCGGGCATCAGCAGCCAGAAGTCGTCGCCCAGCATCAGCAGCTTCTGGCCTTTTTCGGCCGGGCTTTGCATCAGCACCAGCGACTGGCGTTTGGCCTGCACAAACACCTTGTATCGCCGCTCCTTGTCGGGCGAGCCATCGGCCTTGTTCACCTGAACCAGGGTATCGACCTCCAGGTTCTCGGCGCTCATGCGGAAATGGTCGGCCGCCTTAAGCATGGCCGGCACGTCCTGTGCCTGTGCCGACAAGGCTCCAAGCAGCAGGCACAGGATGGGCAAAAGGCGTGGTTTCATGGCGATTTCTCTTGATTTTTATGCATCATTTAGTGCTCTAGCGCTTATTCAATAAGCGATGATAGCTACGTTATTAAAAGCAAATATCTGCCGGTCAAGTATGCGCCAGCGCATCCACCACCGGCATGTTGATGGTCTTGCGCGCTACCGCCACGCTGGCCAGCACCGTCAGCGCCACCATGCTCAGCATGGTGCTCAGGTACATCAGCGCATCAAAAGAAATCAGCAGGGGGTAACCCTTGGTCTGGCCCGGTGGCGGCGGCATCTCAAACGGCACCAGTAGCAGGAAGCCCGTCACCCCGAGCGCCAGCAGCGCCCCGGCCAGAGCACCCACGCCACCCAGCAGCATGCCCTCCAAACCGAGTGCGACCAGCAGTTGGCGTGGCAAGGTACCCAAGGCGCGCAGCGTGCCGATCTCGCGGGTGCGCTCAATCACCGCCATCGCCATGGCATTCGTCACGACAAACACCACGATCACGCCAATGATCAGGCCCATCGTGCCAAAAATGCGGTTGTACAGGTTCTTGACCGCCTGATAGAACACCGCTAAGTCGAGCCAGGTCTTGACCTTGAG
>JAIFMT010000250.1 GCA_020048295.1 Rhodoferax sp. | reverse complement strand
GCGCTTCCTGCGGAGCTGTTTTAAGCACCTTGACAAACACCCGGTGCATGACCACCCCGGCGACGATGAACAGCACCGAAACGCCGATAGCGATCCAGGCTTCCACACTGTTGAGCAAACTCATCATCAAACCTCACTTAAAGAATGTGCTGCCACCACCAAAGCCTCAAGTTTGGCCTTGGCTGCTCCCGACTCGATAGCTGTCCGCGCAAGCACTATACCGGCTGCAATCGAATCAGCCACATTGGCCGCATACAGCGCCACACCCGCATTGAGCACCACGATCTCCTTGGCCGGACCGTCCACATTGTCCAGCACACCGAGCAGCATGGCGCGCGACTGCTCGGGCGTTTCCACCTTGAACGATCGGTTGCTGGCCATCGTCATGCCGAAGTCTTCGGGGTGAATCTCGTACTCGGTGATCTTGCCATTCTTCAGCTCCCCAACCAGGGTACCTGCGCCAAGGCTCACCTCGTCCATCCCGTCACGGCCATACACCACCAAGGCGTGCTCGGTGCCCAGGCGCTCCAGCGCGCGCACTTGAATACCCACCAGATCGGGGTGAAACACGCCCATCAAAATGTTCGGCGCACCAGCCGGGTTGGTCAGCGGCCCCAGCAGATTGAAAATGGTCTTGACACCCAGCTCGCGGCGCACTGGCGCGACGTTTTTCATGGCCGGATGGTGATTCGGGGCAAACATGAAGCCCACGCCCACTTGCTCGATGCAGCGCGCAATGGCCTCGGGCTTGAGGTTGATGTTGACACCCAGCGACTCCATCACGTCGGCGCTGCCGCTCTTGCTGCTGACGCTTCTGCCGCCATGCTTGCTGACCCTGGCACCACCCGCTGCCGCAACAAACATGGCGCAAGTGGAAATATTAAAGGTGTGCGAGCCATCGCCACCGGTGCCCACAATGTCCACCAAATGGGTTTTATCAGCCACCACCACCTTGGTGGAAAACTCTCGCATCACCTCCGCTGCGGCGGTGATCTCGCCAATGGTCTCTTTTTTGACGCGCAAGCCGGTGATCAACGCCGCCAGCATGACCGGCGACCACTCGCCTTTCATGATCTGGCGCATGATATGCAGCATCTCGTCGTGAAAAATTTCGCGGTGCTCGATGGTACGCAGCAGCGCCTCTTGCGGGGTAATCTGGAGTGTGTGGTTCATGGTGATGAAAGAAATTCAGGCAATAGAAACAAAGAACCTGGCTGACAGCGATTCAATGCAACGGATTGTCACTCAGCGCCAGTCTGGGGCCAACTACCACGCCATGCCCAAACACACCAACCGCCGACGCAACAACGCTCCGCTCAGTCATGGCCAGCCTGGTCTGCGTTGGCAAAAAACGCCCGAAACATCGCCACGGTGTGGTCAATGCCAGCGCCATCAACATCCAGGTGGGTAACCAGTCGCAGTCGATACAGGCCGGTGGTCAGAATGCCGTTTTGCTCTAAAAAGGCAAGCAGCTCGGGCGCACGGGTTTTGGCCTGTCCCAGTAAATCAACAAACACCATATTGCTGTGCGGTGGCTCCACCTGGATGCCGGGCAAGCCTTGCAAGCCGGCTGCCAAGCGTGCGGCCAACGCGTGATCGTCAGCCAGCCGCGCCACATGGTGATCTAGCGCATAAAGCCCGGCAGCCGCCAGAATGCCTGCCTGGCGCATGCCGCCACCGGCCATTTTCCGAATGCGGTGGGCGCGGGCAATCAAGTCGTGGCTGCCGCACAGCACCGACCCGACTGGCGCACCCAGCCCTTTGCTCAGGCACACCGAGACGCTGTCAAAACACTGGGCGATGCGCCTGGCCTCGGTCAGAATGGCCGCCAACCCAACGCTTTCCACGCTGTATGAGGATGCCCCAGATGCACCTGAATCAATAGCTGCCAGCGCTTTACCTGATTGGGCTAGAGGCTGATTTGTTATATTTTTATCAGCAATTTGACTGGCCTGCACGACCGCCGCATTGAACAGTCGCGCGCCATCCAGATGCCGGCTTAAACCCCGGCGGGCGGCCAGATCGGTGGCGGCTTGCACATAGTCAAACGGCAACAGCTTGCCGCCAAATGTGTTTTCCAATGTCAGCAAGCGGCTTTTGGCAAAGTGCGCGTCATCGGGTTTGATGGCGGCTTCGATGTCGTCCAGCGCCAACGTGCCATCGGCCTGGTGGTTCAAGGGCTGCGGCTGCACGCTGCCCAGCACGGCAGCGCCACCGCCCTCCCAGCGGTAGGTGTGCGCCATCTGACCGACGATGTACTCGTCACCGCGCTGGCAGTGCGCCAGCAGTGCGCACAGGTTGCTCTGGGTGCCGGTGGGCACCAGCAACGCCGCTTCAAAGCCCAGCATGTCGGCCAGTCGTGCCTGCAAGGCGTTGACCGTGGGGTCGTCGCCAAACACGTCGTCGCCCACCGGCGCGGCTGCCATGGCAGCCCGCATGGCTGGCGTGGGTTGTGTCACGGTGTCACTGCGCAGATCGATGGTTTTATGTATCATATTAGCCTCTAGCCCTTGCTGAATAAGCGTAAGCAGCAATCATTAAAATAGCACTCAAAGCCCTACCCGCGGCTTCAAAAAGTTCTTCAGCATGGCGTGGCCGTGCTCGGTCAGGATGCTCTCTGGATGAAACTGCACGCCCTCGATATCCAGGCTGGTGTGCTTGACGCCCATGATTTCACCGTCGTCGGTCCAGGCGGTGACTTTCAGACAGGCCGGGCAAGTGGCTCGCTCGATCGACAGCGAGTGGTAGCGGTTCACCGTGAATTGCCGGGGCAGGCCTTCAAACACGCCCTCTTGGGTGGTGGTCATGACGCTGGTCTTGCCATGCATGAGTTGCTGGGCGCGAATGATGTTGCCGCCAAACGCCGCACCAATGGCCTGGTGCCCCAGACAAACACCCAAAATTGGCAGCTTGCCTGCAAAGTGCCGGATGGCCTGCACCGAGATGCCCGCCTCGGCGGGTGAACACGGCCCGGGCGAAATCACCAGCCGGTCCAGCGCGTCGGCCGCCTGCATCGCATCCATGTCAGCCAGCGTGATTTCGTCGTTGCGCGCCACCGTGACCACAGCACCCAACTCGCCCAGGTACTGGACGATGTTGTAAGTGAAGCTGTCGTAGTTGTCGATCATCAGGAGTTTCATGGTGTTAGGTTCTCATTCAGTAGATGAATTCAAGGACAGGTGCAATTGCGGCATTTCCAGCGACAGCAGCGCCGCTCGCTGCAGGTCGTCCAGCCGCATCAGCATCATGTCCGTCAGGTTGATCAGGTGGGCCGCCATTGCGCGCGCCTGTTCAGGCTGGCCCGCGGCATGCAAACGCAGCAACTCGTCGGCCAGCTGGTGCACTTGCTGGTGCAGCACACCAATGGTCTTGAATTCCGGCAAATGGCCATAACGCAGCGCACCATGACCGCTGTACCACGCGCCAAAGTGGCATTGCGTGTAATCCAGCAGTTTGACTTCAGCGGGTGCCACAACGCTGGATTCCACCAGCGCCAGCACACGCTTGATCCACACCTGGTGATAACTTTGCGCCATCAGCAACGGCAAATCACCCAACTCCCAAGGCGCATCTGCCCAACGTCGCCAATGCGCATCTGGAACGTAATGGCGCGCCCAGTCGGCGGCTGATTCCGCCGGCATCGGCCGTGCAATTCCGTAGCCTTGCACCACTTCACAACCCAGCCGCAGCAGCAATACGCCCTGATCGAGCGACTCCACACCCTCGGCAATCACACTCAAACGGAACAGTTTGGCAATGTTGATGACCGATTCAACCAAAGCGCGGTCTTCCGGATCATCCAGCATGTCGCGCACAAACGACTGATCGATCTTGAGTGTTTGCACCGGTAAGCGTTTCAAGTAACTCAGCGAGGAGTAACCAGTACCAAAGTCATCGAGCGAAAAACGGATGCCCAGCCGCTTGCAGCTGGCAATCAGCTCGTTCATGGCGTGGTAGTCGGCCAGTGCCGCCGACTCCAGAATTTCAAACTCCAGCAGCGACGGCGAAACCTCCGGGTACAGCGCCAGCGTGGCCTGCAAGCGCTCAAAAAAATCTTCTTTCTGAAAGTGCCGCGCCGCAATATTGACACTGACCGGCCACACGGCACCCTGCTGCTGCCACTGCTGCAGTTGCGCCAGCGCACGCGCGATCACCCACTGGCCAATGTCGGCAATCAGGTCGGTTTGCTCAATCAGCGGCAAAAACGCCAGCGGCGGAATCATGCCGTTTTGCGGATGCTGCCAGCGTAGCAAGGCCTCAAACCCTTCGACCTCGCCACTGCGCAAATTCACCTTGGGCTGGTAATGCAACAGCAACTCGCCGTCGTTCATGGCCTGGCGCACGCGCGTCAGGGTCTGGTGTTCAGACTCCAGCTGACGATCTTGCAGCACATCAAAGCGGTAATACCGGTTGCGCCCGGTCTGCTTGGCCACATACATTGCCTGGTCGGCATGTCGCAACAGGGTGTCCGGGTCAGAGTCATCTTGCGGAAACACCGTCAAGCCCAGGCTCGCGGTAATGCCAATATGATGGCCGTTGATCTCGAACGGATCAGCCAGTGTTTGCAAAATGCGCGCCAGCAGGGTGTTTAAATCAACCGAATCGGCCAAGTCCTCAAGAAGAATGACGAACTCATCGCCACCCAGACGGGTCAAGGTGTCCACCGTGCGAAGTTCATGCGTCAAACGGGCCGCCAGCTCCACCAGCAGCACATCGCCCACCGCATGGCCATAGGTGTCGTTGACTGGCTTGAATTTATCCAGGTCCAGCATGCACACCACCAACTGCGTGCCGCTGCGCCGTGCTTTTTCCAATGCCCGGTCAAAGCGGTCAGCCAGCAACACACGGTTGGGCAACCCGGTCAGGGCATCGTGGCCAGCCTGCCATTGCAGGCGGTCCTGCACCATGAATTTTTCAGACACATCGCGAAACACCAGCACACAGCCCAGCACCTTGCCGTCAGGCGCAAAGATGGGCGAGGCCAGACTCTCCACCATGCACTGGCTGCCGTCCTGCGCCAGCAGTGCCGTGTACTCCTCGGTCTCCACGGCCCGCCCGGTGACCAGCACCTGCGCCACCGGATTGTCGATCGCCACACTGGACTGGCTGTTCTGCACATGAAACACCTGGATCACCGGTTTCCCAAGTGCCTCACTGGCTTTCCAGCCCGTCAGGCTCTGCGCAGCGGCATTGATGAAGGTGACGCATCCGGCATCGTTGGTGGTGACCACTGCATCACCGATGGATGCCAGCGTGACTTGCGCCAGTTCTTTTTCTGCCTGAAGCTCCATTTGCAGGCTCTTCTCGTTGCGCGCCTGCAGGGCCAGCACATCCAGCATGAAATTGAAGGCCCGCGCCAGATGGCTCAACTCATCATTGCCAGATACCGTTGCGCGCAAATGCGTTTCGCCCGAACTCACGGCATCTGCCACCCGTGCCAGCCTGTTCAACCGGCGGGTCAGGTGATGCGCCAGCCACCAGGCCAGCAATACGCCCACCACAATCGCCAGCAAGGTATACACCAGCCCGCTGCGGGAGATGGCGGCCAGCTTGCTGGCGGTTGCGCTTTGTGCCACCCCAACCCGCACCCAGCCAATTCGGTTTTGACCCATCATCACCGGCAGGGCCACATCGGCCAGCGCCTGGGTGCTGACCAGAATGCGCGGCTGTGTGCCCTCTGTGGCAGCAAACCGCGCAAAGTCTGTCACAAACTGGCCGCGCAGCTGCGCATCGCCGTGCGCCACGATCTTGCCACCCGGCAAAAACACCATGACATGCACCACACCGGGGTAGGCACCAATGGCCGCCGTCAATTCCTGCAAACCGGCAAAGTCAGACGACAACATGGGCGTGCCCGAGATCAGCGCCAGGTTGTGCGCCAGACTGATGGCCTGGCTGGTTTGGCTCTCGATCAAAAACTCACGCTGACGCCCCGACAGGTCGTAAACAAACAGGCTCATCATCACCGCGTGCACCAGCGCTACGCCCCAGATCAACTGGCGGCGCACCGTTGCAGAAAACCACTGCAGTGCCGGGCGCTTGGGCAGAGTCATTTTTCTTTCTTGACCAGCGTGTTGAACTCTTTGAGAAAAGTGCGAACGATTTCAAAATCAGCATCACCGGCGGCGACGAAATTCACTGTATCCATGCCCTTGAGCAACGTCTGGCCGTCTGGCTTGTCCTGCAACGTGGTCAGCACCCGGGTCACTTCTGCAACCACCGGTGCCGGCACATCATTGCGTGCCAGGATGGCGTTTTGAATTAGCGTCGGGGTCTGCCAGATGACCTTGAGTTCGGCGGCCTCCTTTGGGTTAGATTGTTCAAATGCCGACCATGCCACTGGCCAGGTGGCACTCACATCACTTTGGCGCAAATAGGCGTTCATGATGGACGAGTTGTGCGTGCCCACGTAGTTGTTCTTGATGTCGGTCTGCACATCAATGCCATTTTTTTGCAAGTACAACTGCGGCATCATGGCAGCGGCCAACGCGGTGGGGGCCGGGTAGGCCACCACCTTGCCGCGCAAATCAGCCACCTTGTGAATCGGACTGTCTTTGCGCACGATGAAAATGCCGCGAAACAACGCGTCATCACCCATTTTGGCAATGACGTGGTAGCCCCAGTCGCGCGCCAATGTCGCATGGTAGGGGTTGGGCAGGGCAAAGTGCGGCCCTTGTTTGCGCAGCTTTTGCTCGAAGTCGGCGTAGTCGGTGGAGGTTTCCAGATCAAATGAGGTACCAGGCAACTGCGCCGACAGATGGTTCATCAGCGGTTCAAACTTCTGGTGCAGCAACTGCGGGTTTTGCAGCGGGTGAATCAGGAACACGTAATGGGTTCGCGCATCAGCCACAGCAGGCGTGCTGGTGTACTGGGGTTGCGGGGCCGCTTCTTCGCGGCTGCATGCTGCCAGCACAACAGCGCACAGCGCAGCCCCGAGCCAGCGCAGTAAATTTATGCCAAATAGGCCTGTAGCCCCCGTTCTGCTTGCGCAAGCAGCTATTGTTTTCATTCCAGTCCCTCCTCCACCAGCTCGGCCGCACGCAGC
>JAIFMT010000035.1 GCA_020048295.1 Rhodoferax sp. | reverse complement strand
CGCGCGGCACTGGCACACCAGCTTGACGCAAGATGTCCTTGCCTTGGTACTCGTGAATCTTCATGAGGTCTCTCTCAGGAATGGGTGGTTGAATATCTGTTGTGGCCTGCCTGTTGCAGCGGGTTCAATAGCGCTTTGAGATGCATCAATGACTGTATCATGTTGCGTTGCATCAATCTTTGGCCTGCCTTACAAGGCGCCTTTAATCAAGGACGCGAATTCACCATGCGGAAAATCTTCATCGACGGCGAGGCCGGCACCACGGGTTTGCAGATCCGCGAGCGGCTCGAAACCATGCCTGGCATTGAACTGCTCAGCATTGCACCAGCACTGCGCAAGGATGCCGCTGCCAAGCGTGCGCTGATGGCGCAGGCTGACCTGGTGGTGCTGTGCCTGCACGACGAGGCAGCTATAGAGTCAGTAGCTGTCATCGCAGATCTGGAAAGGGCTACAGGCCAAAAAAGCATAAAAATTATTGATGCCTCGACGGCCCACCGCACCGCGCCGGGCTGGGTCTATGGTTTTCCTGAACTGTGTGCCGGGCAGACTGAGGCGATTCGGCAGGCACAGCGGGTGGCCAACCCTGGCTGTTACGCCACCGGTGCCATCGCGCTGATTCGGCCGCTGGTGGATGCCGGGCTGCTGCCAACAGATTTTCCGCTGTGCCTGCCTGCCATCAGCGGCTATTCGGGCGGCGGGCGGCCGATGATCGAAGCCTACGAGCAGGGCCGGGCGCCCGCATTTGAGCTGTACGCGCTGGGACTCAAACACAAGCACATCCCCGAAATCATGGCCTGCACCGGCCTCACACGCCGTCCGCTGTTTGTACCGTCAGTGGGCAACTTCAAGCAGGGCATGCTGGTGCAGATCCCGCTGCATCTGGACTTGCTGCCGGGCCAGCCCCAAGTGGCTGACCTGCACGCCGTGCTGGCACGTCACTACGCCGGCAGCGATTCAGTCAGCGTGCCAGAAGTCGGCAGCGACACCCAACTTGATGCCCTGGCGCTGGCCAACACCAATCTGATGGAACTGCGGGTGTTTGGCAACCAGGATACCAGCGACAGTTTCCGCCACGCGGTGCTGGTGGCGCGCCTGGACAACCTGGGCAAAGGGGCCAGCGGCGCGGCCGTGCAAAACCTCAAACTGATGCTCGGACTCTGAACGCCTGAGTGCACGCGCCCAGTTCGGCCCTCAGACCAGTGCCGCGCGGATTTTTTCAGCGGCTTGCGCCAGGGCATCGGGCAGGGCTGTCGCCAGCGCCAGGCAGTCTTGCGCTTGCCCGGCGCGGCCACTGGTTTCGATCTGCTGGCACAACTCACCCAACGCCAGCGCACCGACGCTACGCGCTGAGGATTTCAGTGTATGCGCCACGTCAGCCATCTGGCTGGTATCGCCAGCGTTTGCGGCAGCATCGATGTTCGCCACCTGTGCGTGAGCGTTGACCAGAAACTTGGCGAGCAGCCGCTGCTGCATGGCCGGGTTGTCGCCGATCATCTCGCCCAACGTGGCAGGGTTCCAGGCGACGAACTCGCTGCCAGCTGCCAGGCTTGGGTCTGCGGCGGTGGACTCGCTGCCTGGCATTGGCATACTGGGTGGCTCGGCGGGTTCATGCTGACCGGCATCAAAAGCAGCAGGCTGCGTGTTTGGTTCGGGCGGCAGCGACAGCCAGCGCGCCAGCGTTTGCCTGAGTTCTTCCATGCGCAGCGGTTTGGCCAGGTAGTCGTCCATGCCGGCATCGATGCAGCGGGCGCGCTCACCTTGCATGGCATTGGCGGTGACGGCGATGATCGGTGCGCGCTGCCCGGCGGGTTCCGCCTGGCGGATCGCCCGGGTCAGCCCAAAGCCGTCCATTTTGGGCATGTGGCAGTCGGTCAGCAGCAGGGTGAAGCGGCCGCTTTGCCACATTGCCAGCGCCTCTTCGCCGTCGCAGGCGACCTCGGCGGGAAAACCCAGAAGGTGCAATTGCTGGCGCAGCACATCGCGGTTGGTCTCGTTGTCCTCGGCCAGCAACAGCAGCTGACCACTGGCTGCGGTCTGCTCGCGGCGCTGTGCCGAGGCTCTGGCAAAGCGGCGACGATCTGGCAATACTGCAGGTTGCAGTGCCGCAGGCGCTGACTGCAAGGGCAATTCCACGGTGAACTCAGAGCCCTGTCCCGGTGTGCTGCGCACCAGCAATTGCCCGCCCATCAGGGCAACCAGACGCTGACTGATCGACAGACCCAGGCCGGTGCCGCCAAACTCGCGCGAGGTGCTGGTATCGGCCTGGGTAAACGGCTGAAACAGGCGCGCCAGCACCTCGGCGCTCATGCCAATGCCGCTGTCGCTGATGCGCAGGTGCAGCGCCGGTTGGCCATCAGGCAACGTGGCAGCTTCGACGCGCAGGCGCACCCGCCCCTGCGGATCGGCATCGGCCGGGGTGAACTTGATGGCGTTGCCAACCAGGTTGAGCAACACCTGGCGCAGCCGTGCCGGGTCAGCCATCACCCAGGCGGGCAATGTCGGGTCGATCTCGGTTGACAGGTCGATGGCTTTGGCCTGGGCACTGCAGCTGAGCAACTGCAACACGCCCTGTATCACCTCGGTCAGCCGCGTCGGAATGTGCTCCACCACCAGCTTGCCGGCTTCAATCTTGGAGTAGTCCAGAATGTCGTTGAGAATGCCCAGCAAGGCCATGGACGATTGCGAAATGGTGTTGAGCATGCGCGCTTGAGCCGGCTGCAGTTCGGTCTGTTGCAACACATCGACCATGCCCACCACCCCGTTCATCGGGGTGCGTATTTCGTGGCTCATGTTGGCCAGGAACTCTGACTTGGCCCGGTTGGCGGCCAGCGCAGCCGCTTCGGCGCGTTTCAGGTCGGTGATGTCGTCAAACGACCAAACCCGCCCCAGCACCTCGCTGCCCATGATCTGCGGCTGCGAAATGCGCTTGAAAATACGCCCGTCGGCGAGTTCCAGCAGGTCATTGCTGGCCGCCAGCGGGTCGTTGCTGAGGGCCATCACCTGCGTGATGAACAATTCAGGGTGCTTGAGCTGGGCCGCCGCAAAGGCCAGTCTGGGTGCGCTGCCCTGCATTTCAAGCAGTTCGAGCGGCATGCGCCAGAGTTCGACAAAGCGCTGGTTCCAACGCACGCTGTGACCCTGGCGATCCACCACCAGAATGCCGTAGGCGGTGGACTCCAAGGTGGCATTGAGCAGCGACAGCGCATTGTCCAGCGACTCCTTTTGCAGCACCAGGGAGTCCAGGCTATTTTGCAACTCGGCGGTGCGCTGCTGCACCAGCACTTGCAGATGCGCTTGCTGGTCTTCGAGTTTTTTGGCCAGCGCGGTGGAACGGTCCAGCGCCAGCCGGGCAGCAAATTCGCTGTCGCGCAGGTTGGTTTCGGTCTTCTTGCGCTCGGTGATGTCATGGATGGTGCCCACCATGCGCAGCGGCTGCCCATCGGGGGCGCGCTGCATGATCTGGCCCCGGTCGAGTATCCACTTGTAGCTGCCATCGCTGCAGCGGGCGCGGTATTCGCAGCGGAAGGCGCTCGTATGCCCGTCAAGGCAGTCTTGCAACATCATGAGTGTGCTGGCACGGTCATCAGGGTGCAGCCGTTGGCTGAACCGATGCAATGCATCGTCGGTGTCCAGTGCCTGCAGACCAAACACGGCTTTCCATGAGTCTGAACAGTACAAGCTGTTGTCGGCAATGTTCCACTCCCATAGCCCGTCGCCGACGGACTGCAGCGCAAAGCGCCAACGGGCTTCGCTGTCGCGCAGTGATTGCTCGGTTTCCCGCCGGGCCGCCTCAACCACGCGCTCGCGCGTCTGTTCGATCTGCTGCTGCACCTGCCGCCGTCGACGACTGGCGTACAGCTTGAGCAGCGCGGTCAGCAGAGCGGCCAGGGTGCTCAGCAAGAGACCGACCACGGCAACCCACTGCGGCTTTTGCCGAATCGCCAGTGCTCCATAGTCGGAGCCGGCGCGGCACACGACCGTCCAGACTTGCCCGCCAAACGTCAGCGCCAGTGTGTGCTGAAAAGCGACAGTGGCCGCGCTGGCAGACTGCAACGCCGTGCTGGAATCAAACAGCAACTGACCTTCCCCTTGATTGATGTCATCGAACACCTGCAAGTGAATCTTGCCCGCCCCCTGTGGCAACACCGTCGCCATCAAGTCCGCCATGCGCAACGATCCGCCAATCCATCCCACCAGCGTGGCTTGGCGTTCGGCTGGGGTCGTGGCCAAGACAATGGTGTCGTGCCGATAAATGGGCAGGTACATGCTGACAGCCGGGCTGGGCTTATCGACATCCTGCCTGAGCGCTAGCCGGGTGGTAAGCGCTATGTTGCCGCTGTCACCGGCACGCAGCAAAGCCAGGCGGGCTTGCGTCAGGCTGGCAGGATCAAAGCCAAGCGCCTTGCGGTTGTCGGCAGACATGGGTTCGATATAGACAATGGGTGCGGCCCAGTCGCGCGCACCTGTTGGGTGAACGCTGTAGTCGGGCACGCCGGCCGCCCACACGTGCGCCTGATGTTGCGCCAACTGACTGGCAGACACCCGCTCCAGGTAGTTCACGGCAGCAAAGTTGTAGCCCGCTCGCCCCTGCACCAAAGAGGTGTGAAAGCTGTGAAACTCCTGGCGCGTGATGTGCACGGACGCGTCATACATCGCTACAAAACTCTTGAGTACGGCCTCGTGTCGGGCCAGTTGCGCCTCGATGTCGGCCCGGATATCCAACGCGCCTTGCTCAAAGTCAGATTGCAGCTCGCGTTGACTGTCCTGGCTTGACTGCTGCCACATCACACCGGTGATGAGCAGCGTGGCCGCCCACACCAGCAGCGCCAGCGCAGCGGGCTGGTGCCAGCGCTTGGTCACTCGGCTTACGCGCTGGCGGCGTGGCGGCGCTGCCAAGCACCCACCAAGGCCTTGCGCAAGACACTTGGCATGGCGGGCTTGATGCAATAGCCATCGACCCGCTGGTCCATCGACTTGGTGAAGTCAGCCGGCAGCACCGATCCCGTCACCATCAGCGCCACCACCTGCGGCTGCAACTGGCGCAGTTGGTCAAGCACCGCCCAGCCGTCGATACCGGGCATGTAGATGTCGAGCAGGACGAAATCCGGCCGCAGCTGACGCGCCAGACGAACGGCTGCGGCACCATCCGATGCGCAGTGAACCGAGCCCGCCCCCATGCTGTTGAGCACACCGGTCAGCACTTCCTGCGAGAACTCGTCGTCATCGACGATCAGGTAGCTGTACTTGCCAATGTCATTTTCTGTCATGTTGTCACTCCGCTACAATATACTTTTAATAGCATTCAGCGCAATATCCGCAAGGCTACAGCCTGATTTCTTATATACATTTCACACAGCAGTGTGAAAAAGCCTGCCAGGCAGGAACCAGGCAGGCTTGTTGTGTGCAATAGGTCGGTTCAGGCAGCACGGTTCAGACCGCGGCGCTCCCACAGATAGTACATCAGCGGAATCACCAAAAGCGTCAGCGCGGTGGAGGCAAAGGTGCCAAAGATCAGCGATACCGCCAGGCCGCCAAACACCGGGTCGGTGATCATGATCGCCGAGCCCAGAATGATCGCCAGCGCGGTCAGCATGATCGGCCGGAAACGCGCCGCACCCGCGTCAATCACCGCCTGCTCCAGCGGGTAGCCGCGCCGGCGGTAATCCACAATGAAGTCAATCAGCAGCAGCGAATTGCGCACCACAATGCCGGCCAGCGCAATCACCCCGATCATCGAGGTGGCGGTGAACGCCTGTTGCGTGATCCAGTGGCCGGGAAACACGCCCACCATGGTCAGCGGAATCGAGCCCATCACGATTAGCGGCATGACGAACGACTTGTAGTAGCCCACCAGCATCAGGTAAATGAACACCAGGGCGACGATAAAGGCCGAGCCCAGGTCGCGGAACACATCAAGCGTCAGGCGCATCTCACCCCCCCACAGCAGGTGGTAGTCGAGCACGCTGTCGGGCTGCGTCTCGGTAAAGCCGAGGTTGCCGGTCTTGAAGGCCACGCCGGGCACCAGCTCTTTGTGTTCAAGCATTTTGTCGAGTGCCAGCACGGCATACACCGGGCTGGATTTCAGCAGCTCGCCGCCAACCATCACGGTGGGGTGCTGGTCGCGGTCGTAAATCGGCTTGTCTTGCGCGGTGCTGTCGATGCTGG
The DNA here is from genome assembly GCA_020048295.1 of Rhodoferax sp. The sequence continues at coordinate 907 of JAIFMT010000035.1, read as the reverse complement.
CAATGCTTGAGAGCGGCACTTGCTGGCCCATCATGTTGGTGATGCGGATCGACAAGATTTGCTGCGGGGTCTGGCGCTCACTGCGCGGCAGCCGCAGCGTGATGTTGACCGGCTCGCGTGCATCGTCGATGTGCAAGGTGCCAATCGAGAAGCCTGATACATAGTCGTGCAGCAGCTTGGCCACCTGGCCCGGGGCCACGCCAGCCAGGATGGCTTTTTGCCGATCGACCTTGATGCGCAGGCTTTGCACCGTGCTGGTCACCGAGTTATCCACGTTGACAATGCCGTAAATGTCGTCAAACGCCTTGTTGACCTCGGTGGCAGCGGCGCGCAGCTTGTTGTAGTCAGGGCCATACAGTTCGGCCAGAATTTGCGACTGCACCGGCGGGCCGGGCGGGGTCTCAAACAGCTTGATTTTGGCGCTGGGGAAGGTCTTGCGCAGCGGTGCCAGCGAGTCATTGAAGGCGTTGACGATGTCATGCGAGGCATCAGACCGCTGATTTTTATCGCTCAGATTGACACGCAGCTGCGCCACGTTGTCGCCACGCTTGAGCATGTCGCCACGCACCAGCGCGGCAAAGTCCACCGGCGCGGTCACCCCCAGAAAGGTCTGGTAGTCATGCACATGGCGATTGCCAGCCAGCAGGTCGCCCACGGCGCGCGCCACCTGATCGGTTTCAGCCAGCGTGGTGCCGGCCGGCATGTCCACCTGCACCAGGAAAGTGTTGGTGTTGTCGTTGGGCAGCATTTTCAGCTCCACGCCCAGCGGTGACAGCGGGCCATTCAAGCCTGAGGGGCGCACAAACTGCCACACCGGCTGCACCATGGCCGCCACCAGCATCAGCAGCACCGCCACAAACAGCAGGTTGCGCCGGCCCGAGCGCTGGATGAACGGGGTCAGCACGGC
>JAIFMT010000205.1 GCA_020048295.1 Rhodoferax sp. | reverse complement strand
ACATCCGCACCGATGTCGAAACCGGCACCTCGCTGAGCACGGCGTTTCGCAAGTACCCGCTGTACTTTGACAACCTGTACTGCAACCTGGTCGAGGCCGGTGAGGCGGCGGGTATTCTGGACCAGCTGCTGGACCGGCTGGCGGTGTATATGGAAAAGACCGAGGCCATGAAGTCGAAGATCAAGTCGGCACTGATGTACCCGATCTCGGTGCTGATCGTGGCGTTTGTGGTGACGGCGGTGATCATGATTTTTGTCGTGCCCTCGTTCAAGGAGGTGTTCACCAGCTTTGGTGCCGACCTGCCCGCACCGACGCTGATGGTGATCGCCATGAGCGAGTTTTTTGTGGCGTATTGGTGGCTGATTTTTGGCGGCCTGGGAGGTGGCTTCTACTTCTTCATGCAGGCGTGGCAGCGCAACCAGAAAGTGCAAATCTTCATGGACAAGCTGATGCTCAAGCTGCCAATTTTTGGCGTGCTGGTCGAAAAGTCGAGCATTGCGCGCTGGACGCGCACGCTCTCAACCATGTTTGCCGCCGGTGTGCCGCTGGTGGAAGCGCTGGATTCGGTCGGTGGCGCGGCGGGCAACTGGGTGTTTGAGTCGGCCACCATCAAGATCCAGCAAGAAGTATCGACTGGCACGGCGCTGACAGCGGCCATGACCAATGCCAACCTGTTTCCGTCGATGGTGCTGCAGATGTGCGCCATTGGCGAAGAATCGGGCTCGATCGACCACATGCTGGGCAAGGCCGCTGATTTTTACGAAGCCGAAGTCGATGACATGGTGGCAGGTATCTCCAGCCTGATGGAGCCCATCATCATCGTGATTCTGGGGACGGTGATTGGCGGCATTGTGGTGGCCATGTACCTGCCGATTTTCAAATTGGGTCAGGTGGTGTGATGCTTGTATCGCAAGGTGTGGATGCCGGACTGTTTGGATTACTCGGGCTGCTGATCGGCAGTTTTCTCAATGTGGTGATTTACCGCCTGCCAGTGATGATGGAGGCCCAGTGGAAAGCCGAGTGTGCCGACATGGCAGGCCAGGACTTGCCTGAGGTGCCAACATTCAACCTGATGACGCCACGCTCGCGCTGCCAGAATTGCGGCCACCAGCTGAGCTGGTTTGAAAATGTTCCGCTGCTGAGCTACCTGTTTTTGCGTGGCAAGTGCCGCCAGTGCAACTCCCCGTTTAGCCTGCGCTATCCCGCCGTTGAACTGGCCTGCGCTGCGCTGTTTTTCTTTTGCGCCTGGCGCTTTGGTGCCACACCGCAGGCGTTGGCCTGGTGTGGCTTTGCGGCGGCACTGCTGAGCTTGGGCATGATTGACTGGGACACCACGCTGTTGCCCGACAACATCACGCTGCCGTTGCTGTGGGCGGGTTTGATTCTGGCGGCACTGGGCCTGACGCGCGTGCCACTGGCCGATTCGCTGTGGGGTGCCGTTGGCGGCTATATGTCGCTGTGGCTGGTGTATTGGGTATTCAAACTGGCCACTGGCAAGGAAGGCATGGGTTTTGGTGACTTCAAGCTGTTTGCCGCGCTGGGTGCCTGGTTTGGCTGGCAGGCATTGATACCGATCATCTTGATGGCCTCGGTGATTGGTGCGGTGATCGGCATTGCCATGAAGTTTTCCAGCGGCCTGCGCGAAGGCGGCTATGTGCCCTTTGGCCCATTTCTGGCTGCTGCAGGACTCACCGCGATGGTGGCCGGGCCGCAGGCCATTTTGAATTTTGTCGGTTTGTAACCCGTGGCAAACGCCTTTAAGCTGGGGTTGACCGGCGGTATTGGCAGCGGCAAGAGCACCGTGGCGGCCCTGCTGGCCGGGTTGGGTGCGGCAGTGCTGGATGCCGATGCCATTTCACGCAGCCTGAGCGCTGCCGGCGGACTCGCCATAGCGGCCATTCGGCAGCATTTTGGCAATGACTTCATTACCCCCGATGGGGCGCTGGATCGCCTGCGCATGCGCCAGTTGGTTTATGCCGATGCCACGGCCCGCCAGCAACTGGAGACCATCATCCACCCCTTGGTGCATGCCGAAATTTGGCGGCAAGCCAGCGCCGCAGAGGCTGGCGGCAGCCGCTGCCTGGTGTTTGATGTGCCGCTGCTGGTGGAGTCAGCCCACTGGCGCAGCAAGGTCGATCAGGTGTGGGTGATTGACTGCAGCCCGGAGACTCAGATCAATCGGGTAATGGCCCGCAGCGGGCTGACGCGTCCCGAGGTACAGGCCATCATCGCCACGCAGGCAACGCGCGCACAGCGTCTGGCCGTGGCCAACCAGGTCATTTTGAACGATGGCATTTCGCTGGCCGAACTCGACGCGCAAGTGCGCGGCTTGGCCGCTGGCTTCGGGCTATCATTGCCCCACACCATGACCCCGACAAAATAGCGTGATCCTCTACGAATACCCCCTGCACGAACGCATCCGCACCTATTTGCGGCTGGAACACCTGTTTGTGCGCCTGCACCAGCTGACCAGCCGCATGGACGATCTGGACCACCACTTTGCGCTGGTGACCCTATTTGAGATCATGGACGTGGCCGCGCGCGCCGACCTGAAATCGGACCTGCTCAAGGACCTGGACAAGCAGCGCCACTTGCTCGATGCTTACCGAGGCAATCCGGCCATTGCCGAAGCCGTGCTTGACAAAGTGATTGGCGAGCTTGACCATTGTTTTGAGGCCTTGAGCAGCCAGCCCGGCAAAGCCGGCCAACCGCTGACCGAAAACGACTGGCTGATGAGCATCCGCAGCCGCATCAGCATTCCCGGCGGCACCTGCGAGTTCGACCTGCCGTCTTATTACGCCTGGCAACATAAAACCGGTGTCAGCCGGCAAGCCGACCTGGCCCTGTGGACGGGCACCTTGACCGCCCTGTCTGATGCTGTTCACTTGTTGCTCAAGCTGTTGCGCGAGTCGGGCTCGCCGAAAAAAGAAATTGCCAATGCTGGCCAGTTTCAGCTAAGCCTGCCGCAGGGCCGCACCTTTTTGCTGATGCGCCTGGCGCTGGATGTCGCGCAAGAACTGATTCCCGAGATCAGCGGCAACCGCTTGATGGTGTCGGTGCGGCTGATGCGCCTGGGAGAAGACCACAAGCCACACTTGGTCAGCGAGGATGTGGCATTCGAGCTGGCCTTGTGCTCATGAAGCCAGAACCAGGCACCACCGCAAGCCCACCGGCGCGGCTTGTCAGCTGCCCAGGCTGTGGTGGCCCCAGTGTTTACGCGCCCAGCAATGCCTGGCGGCCATTTTGCAGCGAACGCTGCAAGCTGCAGGATCTGGGAGCCTGGGCCAGCGAGCAATTTGCCGTCGCAACCCCCGGGCCGCCTGATGCACTGGATGGAATTGACCCTGCTTACTAGTATAATTTATATAGCTGATAGCGCTTGTGCAGCATGGGCTAGAGGCCTATTTCTTATAAATTTGACCTGATGCCAGGGTGGTCTGTGCCGCATTGCTCAGACCGACAAATCACGCTGGCAGCCAATCTCTCTTGAAAGAAATGTTTATGCGTTTTCCACGCTCCAGCGGGGTCCTATTGCACGTCACTTCGCTGCCTGGCCCACATGGCTCAGGCGATTTTGGTCCCTCTGCCTACCATTTTGTCGACTGGCTACAGGTTGCGGGGCAATCCATCTGGCAAATTTTGCCGCTGACGGGTGTTGGCCCGGGTAATTCACCCTACATGAGCAGTTCGGCTTTTGCCGGCAATGTGCTGTTGATTGATTTGACTGAGTTGCAGCAACACGGTTGGTTGACGCAGCAAGACATCCAGCCGCCAGACATGTCCAGCCAGCGCAAGATTGACTTTGCCACGATGGTGCCATTTCGCATGAGCCGGCTGGCGCTTGCAGCGCAGCGCTTTGAGCAGACTGCCAACAGCGATGACCGCAGTGACTTTGCCGCGTTTTGCGAACATCAATCCGACTGGCTGGGGGATTACGCCTTGTTCATGAGCCTGGCCGAACAATCAAACTGGCAGGATTGGTGCGACTGGGACGACGCACTGGCGCAGCGTGACCCGGTTGCGCTGGCGCTGGCCAACGAAACACATGCCGTCCGGGTGGCTTTCTGGAAGTTTTGCCAATGGTGCTTTTTCAGCCAATGGCTACGGCTGAAAGATTACGCCAACTCCCGTGGCATCAAAATTGTTGGTGACGTGCCGATCTTTATCGCCCATCAGAGTGTCGAAGTCTGGTGCCGCCCCGAGTTGTTTGAGCTTGATGCCAAGGGCCGCCCCACGGTCATTGCCGGCGTGCCTCCGGATGTCTTTAGCGCCACCGGCCAGCGCTGGGGCAACCCGCTGTACCGCTGGCACGCGCATGCTGCAGAACAATACGAATGGTGGATTCAGCGCATTCGCCGCTGCCTGGAGCAGGTGGACATTGTTCGCATTGATCACTTCCGGGGGTTCGATGCGTATTGGGAGGTTCCTGTGACTGAAACCACGGCCATGAATGGCCGGTGGGTCAAAGCCCATGGCGACGATCTGTTCACCGCCATCGCCGCAGCGCTGGGGTCAGCACCCATCATTGCCGAAGATTTAGGCGTCATCACCCCTGAAGTTGACCAACTGCGGCGTAAGCACGGCTTTCCGGGGATGCGGATTCTGCAATTTGCGTGGGGCGATCCCGGTACGGCAGAAACGCGCTTTCTGCCTCATCGGCATGAACCCGATTGCGTGGTTTACACCGGTAGCCACGACAACAACACCACTTTGGGTTGGTGGCATTCGGCGCCTGAAAGTATCCGACACCATCTGCGTGAGTATCTGGCCACTGATGGACTGGATGTGAGCTGGGATCTGATCCGCGCGGCCTGTGCCAGCGTTGCCGACATGGCGATTTACCCGATGCAAGACATTTTGCGGTTGTCTGGCGAACACCGCATGAATATGCCCGGCACCTCGGTAGGCAACTGGTCATGGCGCTTTGACTGGGACATGGTGCATCCGGAACACGCACTGCAACTGCGCCACATGTGCGAGCTGTACGAGCGACTGCCTACCAGAAATATATAATAAATATGCCTATAGCCCAATACCAGTAAGCGCTGCAAGCTATCTAATAAGTAGCGCCATTAAAGCCGCGTTCGTCGGCCAGCCAGGCCAAAACCGGCAGCGTTCCCGGCAACACCGGGCTGACAGTTACCGGTAACTGCTGCCAGGCAAAACTTTGCGCTTCGCGCATTTGCAGTTCGCCAGTCCAGTCGTGGACCTTGCAAAAATGCAGCCGCACCAGCGCATGCGGGTAGTCCACCAGTTCCTCGCGCCAGCGTTGCGGCGCTCCAATGCAAAGGCCCAACTCCTCATGGAGTTCACGCGCCAGCGCCTGCGCCACCGACTCACCTGGCTCCAGCTTGCCGCCCGGAAACTCCCAGTAACCGGCATACACCTTGCCAACTGGGCGCGAGGTGAGCAAAAAATCGCCGTCCGGGCGAATCAGCACACCCACGGCCACATCCACCACCGCACGGTTAGCGCTGCGCGCCTGATCGGCATCAGCGACCAGCGGCTGGTGGCGAGCGGCTGCCTGCGTCATGCGCCCAGGGCGTGCTGACCGGCATAGTCGCGCGCAAACTGGTAAGCGACGCGGCCACTGCGTGCGCCGCGCTCCAGCGCCCAGATCAGCGCCTGCGGCCGGGCGGCTTCAATCGCGCTGGCCGCAACACCAAAAGAGGCCAGCCACTGCGCCACGATGGCCAGGTATTCATCCTGGGCAAACGGGTAAAAGCTGACCCACAAGCCAAAGCGCTCGGACAAGGAAATCTTTTCTTCCACACTTTCGCCCGGATGCACCTCGCCGTCGTCGGTGTAGGTGGTGCTCAGGTTTTCCCGCATGTATTCGGGCAGCAGATGGCGGCGGTTGCTGGTGGCGTAAATCAACACATTGGGCGTGGTGGCAGCCACCGAGCCGTCCAGAATCGACTTCAGCGCCTTGTAGCCCGGTTCGCCGTCTTCAAAGCTCAGGTCGTCGCAGAACACGATGAATTTCTCGGACCGCTCAGACACCAGGTCAACAATGTCGGGCAGATCGGTCAAATCGGCTTTGTCCACCTCAATCAAACGCAAGCCCTGTCCAGCGTATTCGTTCAGGCAGGCGCGAATCAGCGATGACTTGCCCGTACCACGCGCTCCGGTGAGCAGCACATTGTTGGCCAGTTGGCCGCTGACGAATTGCAAGGTGTTGCGCTGGATTTTCTCTTTTTGCAGCTCGATTTCCTTCAAGTCCGCGAGTTTCATGGCCCCGATATGGCGCACCGGCTCCAGGCTGCTGCGTCCAGCGCTGCGCTTGCGGTAGCGGTAGGCGTTTGATGCGCGCCAGTCAGGTTGCGCCAGGGGCTGCGGCAACACCGCCTCAATGCGCTCGATCAATTGCTCGGCACGCTGCAGCAGATGCTCAAAACCGGGGTTCATGAGCGGTAGTCGGCGTTGATGGACACATAATCGTGGCTCAAATCGCAGGTCCAGACGGTATCGGTGGCGCTGCCACGCCCGAGCCGCACGCGCACAGTGATTTCGCTTTGTTTCATCACGCGCTGGCCGTCTTCTTCGCGATAAGCCGGGTTGCGTCCGCCTTGCTGGGCCACCAGCACATCGTCCAGATACAGATCAATGCCAGTCTGGTCGAGGTCTTTGATGCCAGCGTAGCCCACGGCGGCCAGGATGCGGCCCAGGTTGGGGTCGCTGGCAAAAAAGGCGGTTTTCACCAGCGGTGAGTGGGCAATGGCGTAGGCCACCTGCCGACACTCGGCCTGCGTCTGCCCGCCCTCGACCTTGATTGTGATGAATTTTGTAGCGCCCTCCCCATCCCGCACAATGGCTTGAGCCAGTTTTTGTGCCACACCCAGCATGGCAGCGCGCAGCGCCTGGCCGGCCGGACTGTCCAGCGCTTCGATGGGCGCGTGAGACGCACGGTTGGTGGCGATGACGACAAACGAGTCGTTGGTGGAGGTGTCGCCATCCACCGTGACGCGGTTGAATGAGCCCTCGGCCAGTTCCGTGGCCAGTTGCTTCATCAGGGCCGGGCTTATGCAGGCATCGGTCGCCATGAAACCCAGCATGGTGGCCATGTTGGGGCGAATCATGCCCG
>JAIFMT010000218.1 GCA_020048295.1 Rhodoferax sp. | reverse complement strand
CGGTAGCCCGCCTGCACCAAGGCAATGCGCGGCTGCACGGCATCCAGAAACGGCGCGCTGCTCGATGACTTGCTGCCATGGTGTGGTACCAGCAGCACATCCGTGTGCAAGCGCGGGGTGGCTGTGCGCCCGGATGCGGGTGCTTGGGGTGCCGTGGCCAGCCGCTGTACCAGACTGGCCTCTTGGGCCTGTTCGATGTCACCGGTCAGCAGCAATGAGTGCCGACCATTCGAGATGCGCAGCACACAGCTCAGCGGGTTGGTTTTATTTGCCGTGGCGTAGTCGTTGGCCAGGGGGTGCAGCAGTTCAAAATCAACACCGTCCCAGTGCCAACCTTGCCCGGCCTCGCAACGCGTGCCTGCCCAAGCCTGCGCGCCACCCGGGGCATCGGTCATTGCGCGGGCCGCGCCGGTCTGGCTGAGCAGCCCCAGCGGGTCGAACGAACTGAGCACATGTGCTTGCGGCTGTGTGGCCAGCACCGCTGCCGCACCGCCCATGTGGTCGCTGTCATGGTGGCTCAGCACCAGCGTGTTCAGCCGCACCCCCAGCGCGCGCAGCAGCGGCACCAGCACGCGCTGGCCGGCATCGCTGTCCTGGCTGTAGCGCGGTCCGGCATCAAACAGCAGCGCGTGCTGCGCGGTGCGCACCAGCACGGCGCTGCCCTGGCCGATATCAGCCGCCAGCAACTCAAACTGGCCCAGCGCTGGTAACGCCGGCTGCCACAACAGCACCGGCAGCAGCAGCGGCACACCGCCCAGGCGCAGCGACCACGGCAGGCGCAGCACCAGCAGCACCCCGCCCAGCACACCTGCCGCTGCCGCCCACCCGGGTGCCTGCGCCACCTGCCACACCGCCCACGGCAACGCCGCCAGCCAGCGCAGCAGCGCCATCAACAGCAGTAACAACTCGGCCGCCAGCGGCCACAGGCCCGAAATCAATGTGCCCAGCATGACCAGCGGCGTGATCAGCAAGGTCACCAGCGGAATTGCCAGTGCATTGGCGACCAACCCGACCAGCGACACCTGGCCAAACAGCACCAAAGACAGGGGAGCCAGCGCCAGGGTGATCACCCATTGTTCCCGGAACATGGAGGAAAATCGGCTTGTAGCCCTTATACCAACAGCGCTAGTAGCTCTTGAATCTGAAGCAAACAAGATGCCCACCGCGACAAAGCTGAGCCAAAAACCCGCCTGCAGCAGCGCCCACGGGTCAAATGCCACCACCACCGCGCAGGTCAGCAGCCAGACCTGCGGCCACGGCCAGCGCACGCCGCTGTGGCGCAGCAGCGCCACGCAGGCCAGCATCAGCAGCGTGCGCTGCGCCGGAATACCCATTCCGCTGAACAGCGCATAGGCCAGCGCCAGCAACACACCGCCCACCAGGGCCGCACTGGTCGCCGGCCACCACAGGCAAAGTGCCGGCGAGCGCCGCCACAACCCGCCCACCAGCAACCCCGCCAGCCAGGCAAACATGGTGATGTGCAAGCCCGAGATGCTCATCAGGTGGGCCACGCCAGTGGCGCGGAAAACGTCCCAGTCGCTGCGCCCGATGGCCGCCTGGTCACCCACCACCAGTGCTGCGATCAAGCCAGCTGCGCTGGGGTCTGCCACCTGCTGATAAATCCGCTCACGCAGGTGTTGGCGCAGTTGCGTCACCGGATGCTGCCAGCCGGCTGGGCTCAGGCGCTGCGGCCGCGGGTCATGGCGTGCGGCGCGCACATAGCCGCTGGCCTGCACACCTTGCTCCCACTGCGACAACTCAAAATCAAAGCCATGCGGGTTGACGCTGCCATGCACTGCCTTGAGCCGCACGGTGAATTGCCAGCGCTCACCAGCGCGTGGCGCAGCCAGCGCTGCCAGCGCAGGCGCACCCTGTGCATCAAAACCCTCCGGGCGTTCGGCAGCGGGCGCATACCAGGCCAGTTCCAGCAGCCCCGGCAAAGCCACCGGCTGACCTTCAAGCGCACTGCTATCGGGCGCAAAGCGAAAGCGCTGCCCCAGGTCAAACGGCTGCGGCAGGCTGGCCACCACGCCCGTCACTGCCACATCACGCCCTTCCAGCGCCGGGTTCAGGCTGGCAGCAGCGAACTGGCTGGCACGCCAGCCGGTAAGGCCAAACAGCAATCCTGCCCACAGGCACGCCAGCAGCGTGGCGCGCCACCAGGTGCTTCCTTTGGATGCTCTATTTATAATAGCTAGCAGCACATATCCCATAAGGGCTAGAAGCATAAAACATGCATAAACCCAAAGTGACCACAAAGCCGGCTGTTGCAACTGCCAGGCGGTGCCGACCAAACTGCCCAGCAAGACCAGCGTCAATCCGTGCGGCCGTTGGCTTGAAGAGGCGGTGGCGGGCGAATCAGGCATGGCGCAATGCTAACGGACCTGTCGCACCAGCGCGGTGTGGCGCAGGGAGCACAAGGCAATAGCGAAGGCAATCACACCGTGCAGCAAAGAAGCGCCGTTACCTGATGTTGATCAGCCGTCCCAAGCACCATCACGCCTAGCATGTTCCAGTGGGTGCATCTATCAGAGGTCTTGACACCACGAAACAGACATCGACGCGCGCCGGGTCAAGCCTGTTGCCGCTCAGACACCAGCAACTCCAGCTGCGTCAGCAGCGCATCGCGCAGCTGCAGCACCTGTGGCCATTGTTGCTGTGCGGCCTGGTTCTGGTTTTGCGCCTTCAGCGCACACAGGTATGCGCCAAGATCATGAATTTGCTGGTGTAGCGCCACCACTTGCGCCACCGCCGCCTGGTTGCGCATGTCCTGCAGGCCACCCCCGTCAATCCACTGCCCGACGTTGCAGTGATGGCTGTCAAGCAGGGTGGTGGACGCACTGTCGCCCATCAGGTAGGCCTGCAGCGCCAGCACCCAGGCACGGTGTTCGGCACTGGCAAACAGCAGCGGCATGTGTTGGCGTGACACCACTGTGACACCGTGCCAGGACGGTTCGCCTTGCCAGCTGGCAGCCCAGCCGGGCAAATCGGCGGCTGGCATGGGGCGCGCAATGCCGTAGCCCTGCGCCAGATCACAACCCAGGCGCAGCAGCATGTGGCCGTGCGCCACGGTTTCAACGCCTTCAGCAATCACCTGGCGGTGAAATGAGGCCGACATGTCGAGCACGCCTACCAGAATCGACAAGTCATCCGGGTCGTCAAGCATGTCACGCACAAAGCTCTGGTCAATCTTGAGTTGCGACACTGGCAGACGCTTCAGGTAGGTGAGCGACGAGTAGCCGGTGCCAAAGTCGTCCAGTGCGAACTGCACCCCCATGGCACGGCATTGCGCCATGGCCTGTGTCACATGCGCCATGTCTTCCAGCGCGCTGGTCTCCAGCACCTCCATTTGCAGGTCCACCGGCTTGACTTGCGGGTGGGCGGCCAGGCTGGCCCGCAAGTGATCGGCAAAAGCACTGTGCTGAAGCTGGCGCGCCCCCACATTGACGCTGACCGGCATGTGCAGCCCGGCCGCCAGCCAGGTGCTCATTTGCGCCAGGGCGGTTTCAATCACCCACTGGCCAACATCAACCGCCAGCGCGTGGTCTTCGATCAAGGGCAAAAAAGCCGCCGGCGCCAGCAGGCCACGCTGTGGGTGTTGCCAGCGGATCAGGGCCTCGGCGCCCACCACCGCGCCACTGCGCATATTGACCTTGGGCTGGTAATACAGCACCAATTCCTGTTGTGCCAGGGCCAATCGCAGGCGCTGCAGGTCTTCAAGCTGCCCGCGCTGGTTCTGGTCATGCGCTGCATCAAAAAAATGAAAACGGTTCTTGCCAGCCTGCTTGGCCTGGTACATCGCCTGGTCGGCCTGGCGTAGCAGTTGCTCGGCATCCACATCCTCGCCTTGAGGGTAGAAAGTGACACCGACACTGGCCGACACCTGCAATTCGCGCCCCAGCAGCGACACTGGCGTGTCAGCTGCCGCCAACAGCCGGGTCAGCAGCGGCACGGCATCTTGTGGGCCGGGCAAGTCCATCATCACCGCCACAAACTCGTCGCCGCCCAGCCGCGCCAGGGTGTCACCCTCGCGCAGCGCCTGCTTCATGCGCCCGGCCAGCGCCAGCAGCATCTGGTCGCCCATGTCGTGACCCTGGCTGTCGTTGATAGCCTTGAACCCATCCAGATCCAGGTAGGCCAAACCGAGTTGCTGGCCGCGCCGCTGCACTTGCGCCATGCCCTGGCGCAGCCGGTCAGCCAGCAAGACACGGTTGGGCAGCGCAGTCAGGGCATCAAAGTGCGCCAGATACTCCAGCTCGCGCTGATGCTTGTGCACTTCAGTGATGTCCATGTAGATCGTGACAAAGCCACCCTGGGGCAGTGGCGTGCGGATGATCTCCAGCGCTTTGCCGTTAGGCAGCACCCGCTCAAACCGGAAGGGCTGGCGCAGCTTCACCTGTGCCAGCCGCTCTGCCACCAGTTGTTCTACATTGACATCGCCGTAGTCGCCACGCTGGGCGTGAAAGCGCAGCAGGTCTTCAAACATGAAGTCCTGCCGGCGGGTGAGCGATTCGGGCAAGCCTTGCAGGCTGGCAAACTGGGCATTGAACGCTTGCACCCGCAAGTCAGCCCCGACCACCAGCACGCCCCCCGGAAAATGTTCAATGATGGTGCTGAGTTGCGCGTTTTGCTGTTGCAGCTGTGTCTCGGCAAGACGCAGCGCCGCCACCTGCTGACTGAGGGTGAGCGCGCGGGCATCAAGCTCCTGCTGGTTGTCGCGCAGCGTGCTCAGCATGCTTTGCTGGCTGTCGGCAAGCGCCACGATCTCGGCGACCTGGCTGGATGCCTGAGCGCTGTTTTGAAAGTCAAGCTGTCCGATGCGCAAACTCACCTGCGCCAGCGACTCAAGAGGGCCGGACAAAGCCAGCGTACCCACGCGCACCAGCCAGAATGTCAGCAATAGCACCAGCAGCAAGGCCAGTGTCAGTGCCAGGGCAATGGTTTGCCAGGCGGGCGCAAAGTCAGACGCCGGGGCCAGCACCATGTTCCACAAACGCTGCTCGTCAAGCTTGTAGGGGCGCACGCTGACCAGCCACTGGATACCGCCCGACTCAAACCCCAGCACCTGTGCACTGGGACGGTCGGCCAGGTGCCAGCGCGCCAAAGCATCCGTCACCACCGTCAGACCCAGTGCCGAGGCGGGTGCCAGCAGCCGCTTGTTCCAGGCATCGGCTGCCACCGAAGCAGGCTTGGCCGGCAGCGCCAGCACCCGTTCGTCATCGGTGAGCACCATTGCCATGCCGCCAACACCCACACTGGCGCCCAAGGTCAGTTTCGAGAGGTCTTGCAGTGTCAGATCAAAGCCCAGCACAAAGTCACGCCCATCGGTCAGTCGCATCCGCATTGACGCCGTGATGCCAGGTTCACCGGTGGTAAAAAATGCATACGGTGCGGTCCAGTGGACGCTGTTTTCTGTGGGCAAGGCCATGGCACCCTGGTACCAGGGGCGCTGCCGTGGGTCGTAGCTTTGCGCACTCCAGGACGGCTGCATCCGGCCATCTGGCGAATGCAACAGCAACAGATGCCGCTGTGCTCCCCAGCGGCCCACGTCGGTCATGCGGTTGCGCCAGCTGTCGCCAGCTTGCTGCAGCAGCATCCAGCCTTGGCCATCGGAACTGCCCGCCACCACCGAGGTCAGTTGTTCATACTCCCGCAGCATGGGTTTGAACGTCGCATTGAAGGCCATGGGCGAACCCAGATCGGGGGCCTGACCGTCCAGCCAGTCGCGGCTCATGGCCAGTAAACGTACCGGTGGTGCAAAAAAAGTGCTCAGTCCGGCAGCCACCCGGTCGGCGGCGCTGTCAAACTGTTCGCGCGCCATTTGCTCGGCCATCGGTTGCAAGCCAAACCAGAAAAAGCAGGCGCTCACCAGCAGTGCCGTACTGACCATCAGCACGCCAGCGCGGCGCAGCATCAGCTGTCGCAAGGGCTGCACGGTAGGCTGAATCAGTGGCATGGGGACTTCAGCCAGCGGGTTCGAGCAACGACCGACCAGGGAGCTGCGCGCTCCAGTCAATCGGGTCTTGCTGCAGCACCAGATCAATGTCGAGGCCCAACACCTCGGCCACGGCGGCCGGAAAAGTCACCGTCATCATGTTTTGCGTCACACCCGCATGGCGCACGCGCGAGCGCCAGGTGGCCAGATGGATGATGCCCGCGAGTGGCTCCACCTCGTCGTTGTCAAACGGGGCTGACTGGTATTGCAGCGCGTCTTTGATGCGCTTCGGGAAATGCCATTGCTGCGCCAGCCAGGCGCTGGCCTGGGTGTAGCAAAAGCCAAACGCCTGGCGCTCCAGTCGTTCGCGCTTGAGTTCCAGCGGACCGACTTCGGCATCCAGCGCCACCACCGACGGCATGGCCGCGCGCATGGCCAATGCGCCCACGGCATGAATCAGACCGGCGGTGAAAGCCGCTTGCTGGTTGTGCTGCAACAGCCCCGCCAGCGAGCGGGCCACCCGGGCGCAGTCACGGCTGTAGTCCCAGAACTGCGGCAACGACAGCCCCGGCATGGACCGAAATGAAGCCTGCGACGCCGCCGAGCTAACCATCGTCTGTACCTGGCTAAGGCGCAGCAGCGCCAGCGCTTCGCTGACGCAGTGCACCTGGCCGCTGAGCTGGAAAAAGCTGGCATTGGCAGCCTGCAGCACCCGCGTGGTGAGTGCCGGGTCGGTGCAGATCAGCTGGTCGATGCGCCGCAAGTCTGGCTGCGGCTTGCTCAATTCAGCTGACAGCAAGGCCACCAGTCGGGGGGCGCTGGGAATGATGAATCGTGGCGACAGCAACGAGGCGAGGTCCATGTTGCTAGTGTCCGAAACCCTTGAGCTTGGCAAATGCAGATGACATGGCGGTCGATTGTGGCGCATGCGCGCCTCGCCCTTCGGTATTACTTTGCGCCACGCTGCGGCCGCGCTGCTGCGGGCCTGCGGCCTGGAAGCGGTTGTCTCCCGCGCCACCGTGGCGCGCCGGGGCCACGCCCAGCTTCATGGTCAGGGCGATGCGTTTGCGCGCCACATCGACCTCAACCACCTGCACCTTGACGATATCGCCGGTTTTCACCACCTCGCGCGCATCGGTGACAAACTTGTGGCTGAGCTGGCTGAC
>JAIFMT010000160.1 GCA_020048295.1 Rhodoferax sp. | reverse complement strand
AGCCCTTGTTCCAGTTGCGCATGTACTGGTGTTCGTGCGGCATCTCGTAATGGAAGAAGCAGTTGTTTTTGGCGTACATCTCCCACTGGTTCGGGTTGGGTTCGCCGCGCATGGATTTGGAGCCATCCTTGCCGCGCCAGCCGGACAGGAAGCCGATGCCCGATCCTGGTGCCGTCTCGAAGTTGACGACAAAATCGGGGTAGCTCTTGAACTTGCGCCCGCCTTCGGCTTTGGTGAAGGCTGGCAGCTCCAGGCGGCCAGCCAGCTCAATCAGCACTTCCTGGAATGGCTTGCAATCGCCCTTGGGCGGCAGAATCGGCACGCGCACGGCATCCACCGGGCCGTCGAATTCGGAAATCGGCCGGTCGAGCATCGACATGCAGTCGTTGCGCTCGAGGTAAGTGGTGTCGGGCAAAATCAAATCGGCAAACGCCGTCATTTCGGACTGGTAAGCATCGCAGACCACCAGGAACGGGATTTTGTACTCGCCCTTTTTCTCACCATCGGTGTGTTTGTCATTGAGCATCTTGCGCACTTCGGCAGTGTTCATGGTGGAGTTCCAGGCCATGTTTGCCATGAAGATCAGCAAGGTGTCGATGTGGTAGGGGTCGCCGCGCACGGCGTTGGTGATGACGTTGTGCATCAAACCGTGGGCCGATAGCGGGTGTTCCCAAGAAAAGCCCTTGTCGATGCGAACGGGTTGACCCTTGTCATCGACAAACAAATCATCCGGACACTCTGGCCAGCCCAACGGGGCGCCACCCAGCGGTGTATTCGGTTTGACATCTTGCGGGCCTTTGGGCGGACGGGCGTTGGGTGGCACGGCGCGCGGGTAGGGCGCCTTGTGGCGGAAGCCACCCGGACGGTCAATGGTGCCCAGAATGGACATCAAAATGGCCAGCGCGCGGATGCTGTGAAAGCCATTGGAGTGCGCTGCCAGACCGCGCATGGAATGGAAGGCGACCGGGTTGCCGGTCACGGTTTGGTGCCGCTTGCCCCAACTGTCAGTCCAGGCGATGGGCAGTTCAATTTTTTCATCACGGGCGGTAATGCCCATCTCGTGCGCCAGGCGACGGATGGTGGCAGCTGGGATGCCGGTGATGCCCTCGGCCCATTCGGGCGTGTTGTCCTTGACGCGGTCTTGCAGCAATTGGAAGGCTGGCACGGCGGGGGTGCCGTCCGGCATTTTGAAGCGGCCCAACAAGGCTGGGTCGGCATCTTCGGTGTGGTCTGCCACCGGGCTGTTGCTGTGGCGGTCCCACCAGTGGAAGTTGGCCGGGCGCAGCGGATTGACGATATCGCCATCGGCTTTGCGCAAAAACATGCCAAAGTCGTCGCTGGCGCTGTCTTGGTTGACCAGCTGGCCGGCATTGGTGTAGCGGGTCAGAAATTCGCGGTCATACAGGCCTTGCTTGAGCAATTCATGGATCAGTGCCAGCAGCAAGGCGCCGTCGGTGCCAGGTTTGATGGGCACCCATTCGTCGGCAATGGCCGAGTAGCCGGTGCGCACCGGGTTGATCGAAACAAAGCGGCCACCGTTGCGTTTGAACTTGGAGAGTTCACGCTTCATCGGGTTGGAGTGGTGGTCTTCGGCAGTGCCGATCATCACGAACAGCTTGGCGCGCTCCAGGTCAGGGCCGCCAAACTCCCAGAACGACCCGCCAATGGTGTAGATCATGCCGGCGGCCATGTTGACCGAGCAAAAACCACCGTGGGCGGCGTAGTTGGGCGTGCCAAACTGGCGCGCAAACAGGCCTGTCAGTGCCTGCATCTGGTCGCGGCCGGTGAAAAGGGCGAACTGCTTGGGATCGGTGGCGCGGATGTGCTTCAGGCGCTTTTCCAGGGTCGAGAAGGCCTCATCCCAAGAAATTTCTTCAAATTGACCCTCGCCGCGGTCGCTGCCTGGCTTGCGCCTGAGCGGTTTGGTGAGCCTGGCAGGGGAATACTGCTTCATGATGCCAGAAGAGCCTTTGGCGCAGATAATCCCCTGATTCAACGGGTGTTCAGGGTTCCCCTCAATATAGCGGACTTCGCCGTCGCGCAAATGCACGCGGATGCCACAGCGGCAGGCACACATGTAGCAGGTGGTGGTTCGTATGTCGGTGCTGGCACCACTTAATACGGGCTTTAATGGATCATGAATGGGTACAGCGGACATGCGAATGGGCACAAATAGAGAAACGAGACAGAGCTTGCGAATTACCCCTATTACATTCAAGGGATCAAATATCGTCTATAGCCACCACGGGTAACTTTAGCTAGACCAAATGGGTAGCCAGTGCACCATAGTGGTGCAGCTACGGGTTTCCTCGCTATATATCGTTCAACTTATGTATTAGCATCGCAAAAACCATGATTACCACCCTGAAGACATTGACCGAGCAAGCGCGCGCAATCAGTGCGTTTTCCCCAGATGCTGTATCGGTCGCCTCGGCGTTAACTGACATGGGTGATCTGGAGTTGTTGCTGGAGCGTTTTCTGGTTTCAATCGTGGCGATGGCCGGGGCCAAGGCTGGCGCAGTTCGGGTGCTGACGGACGACGGCAAGTACATGCGGCTGGTTTGTCATCTTGGGTTGCCCGCGCATGTGGCCGTGGCAGAGGCCTTGGTTGAGTTCGATTGCGGCATGTGTGGCGTGGCGGCTGCCACTGACATGCTGGCTTGGATGGACGATATGGGGTCTTGTGCCCGCCACAGCAGACAGTCCTATTTTGGTGTGCAGTGCCAGCGGGGTTTGGTGATTTCGCTGCTTCATGGCCAAGACATTCTGGGCATTTACAACCTTTTTTTCGAGGAACAGGTCGAACTGCCCCCGGAAACGCAAACCATGTTGCGCTTGATTGGCAAATTGCTCGGGCTGGCGTTGCACAACGCGCGGCTAGAGCGCGAGCGCTTGCGCCTGACGGTGCTGAAAGAGCGCCAGGATATGGTCAATGAAGTGCATGATGTCATTGCACAGACGCTGGCGTACGTCAAAATGCGGTTGCCGCTGCTTAGCGCTGCCATGTTGGCGCATGATGACCTTCAATCGGTCAAGTACTTCAATGATGTCAAAGCTGGGATCAGTGAAGTCCACCATAATTTGCGCGAAGTGATGACGTACTTTCGTGCACGCATGGACCCATTGGGTTTGCTGCATGCGATTCACGGCATTGCCCGGGGCTTTTACGACCGTACGGGAATTCAGCTTGAGGTCAAAAATTCGGTGACGAATTTGGGCCTGAGCGACGAACAGGAGATTCAGGTGTTTCATATTGTTCAGGAGGCGCTGGCCAACACAGCCAAGCATTCAATGGCCAGGCAAGCGATGGTGGCGATCGACCAAACGGCGGCGGGACTGGAGTTTTTGATCGCGGATGATGGTCTTGGGATGGCCGCACCCTCGGTGTCCACGATTGTGGCAATGGCCAAAGAAATGACAACCAGCAATCATTTTGGCCTTGAGATCATGCGCAATCGGGCACAGCGCCTGGGCGGCAGCCTGGAGGTGAATACCAATGAACGGGGTGGCACACAGGTGCGGCTGCTGATTCCGTCGGGCGTATTGACACCTGAACGGCAACACTGAGCATGAGTATTCGGGTCATACTGGTGGACGACCACGCGCTGTGCCGCAGTGGTCTGACTGAACTATTGATTCACCGGGGCAGTATGCAGGTAGTGGGTGCCACAGGCAATCCGGATCTGGTGGTGCCCATGCTGCGTGAGCATCAGCCGGACCTGGCGGTGTTTGATCTGCGGTTGGCAACCACCGATGGCTTGAGCCTGTTGCGACACGTGCGTTCCCAGGGTTGCGATACCCCGGTGGTCATCCTGACCATGAGCGACAGTGACACGGACCTGGCTGCAGCGCTTCGCGCCGGGGCGCGGGGTTATCTGCTGAAGGACATGGAGCCCGAGGAGATGATCGATGCCATTGGCCGGGCGGCTCGCGGCGA
This sequence comes from Rhodoferax sp., assembly GCA_020048295.1. The sequence continues at coordinate 3,232 of JAIFMT010000160.1, read as the reverse complement.
GATGGTCGTGGCCTCTGCCATGACGCTCAAGTTGGCGCAGTTGCTGCAGTCCGGGCCCAAAGTATCGGTGAGAGGCGATCTGGTGGCATCGCTGACCGAACGCGAGCGCGAGGTGCTCAACCATGTGGCCCATGGGCAAAGCAACAAGGTCATTGCCAAAGCGCTCGACATCAGCCACAACACGGTGAAGTTGCATGTGCACCACATCATGGACAAACTCAAACTGCGCTCGCGGGTTGAAGCGGCGGTTTTCGCGTTTGAGTTTCGCAGCGAAACCGATGGCAACAAACCGTCCACAGAGGTCAGCCTAAAAAGCAAAACCTGAGCGCGCGACAGCGGCCGCGCTTCAGATGCATTGCTTTTTATAAGTAAAAAATGCCTCTAGCCCTTGCTGCGTATGTGATGACAGCTATAAGAATAATAGTTATTGAGGCGGACTGGCTGCGCGGGCGGTCATCACTGTGTGACAGGGTTGAACCATGCGAGTTCGTCATGCAATTTGACGACTTCACCGATGATCGTCAGGCAAGGCGACCTTAGGCCTGCTGCCACAACCCGGTCAGCAATATCTGCCAGCGTTCCGGTGACGACTTTTTGTGTGGCCGTGCTGCCGTCTTGGACCACAGCAACTGGCAAGGTGGCTGCCGCACCATGCTGCATCATCTGTCGGCAAATGTCAGGCAGCCCGCTCAATCCCATGTAGATCACCACGGTCTGGTTAAGTCGGACCAGGCTAGGCCAATCCAGATCGGCGGTGCCATCCTTGAGATGGCCGGTCACGAAAAGGCAGGTTTGGGCGTAGTCGCGGTGCGTCAGCGGAATACCCGCATAACTCGATACTCCAGAAGCGGCAGTGACGCCAGGAACGACTTCGAAGGCGACTCCGTGCGCTGCCAGTGTTTGAAGTTCCTCGCCACCGCGACCAAAGATGAACGGGTCGCCCCCCTTGAGGCGCACCACCTGTTTGCCCTCCTGGGCCAACTTGACCAGCAGCGCATTGATCTGCTCCTGGCGCATGGTGTGTTCGTTACGGCGTTTGCCGGCGTAAATGCGCTCTGCGGCTTTTGGCAAAAAGTCGAGTACGTCAGCCGATACCAAATTGTCATAGACCACGACATCGGCGCGCTCAAGCAGGCGAACGGCGCGAAGCGTCAGCAATTGCGCATCGCCCGGGCCGGCACCCACCAGATAAACACAGCCACCGGGCGTGCTAGTCTGAGTTGAACTCAATGGCAGCCTCCACCCTTGCTACCGCAGCCGCCACCGCCACAACCACCACCGGTTGAGCAGCCCCCACCTGACGACATGCCAGCTGCTTGACGGCTATCAACAAAAATAAAATTAAAGTCACCAGGCTCCAGTTCAACAAAATCGAGCGTGGTGTCGTCGAGCAATTCTTGATGTTCGGCACCAATCACAATGTCAACGCCTTCAAGGTTGAGCTTCAGATCTGACTCGCCTGGGTCGTCAAACCCCATGCCGAACTCAATATTGCCGCCGTCATCGACGCGGGCAGCGACGCGCAAAGCCATATGTTGTGCATTGCTGGCAGTCGCAGCCTGCTGGATTTGTTGCGCGGCAGCGCTGGTAAGGATGAACATGTTTGGGCTCCAGTGAAAAATTAATGTTCGCCTTTGGTTTTCCAAAGGCCTGCAAGGCGGTTGCCCTGCTTTTGGGGTCCACCATTAGGAAACAAGGCGTGCAGCTGGTGGTTGTTACCGCGCTCTTGGCCCCATACCCGGGTGAAGTGTTGAATCATAGAACGGACCTGGGCTTGCACCTGGTGCTCTTCGTAATAGGCCCGCAGAAAATAGATGATTTCCCAGTGGGCAGGGGTAAGTTCCAGGTTCTCGACCTGTGCGCGGGCGACTGCAAAATCTTCGCTCCAGTCGCCTTGTTGCAGCAAATAGCCCTCGGTGTCCGTGGCGATTGTCTTGCCGTTGACCGCCACACCCAGATCTGACTGCGCTGCTGGGCCAATGGCCGTCTTACGCTGCTTGACCGAGCGCACAAAATCCACAAAAGCCGGTGCCCAGTTTGATCCCGCAGCGCTGCGCAGGTGCGCATAGGAGGCTAGTACATTGCGATAAACAATGCCGTCGTGCTGCCCGTCCACCCCATGCCCTCGGGTCACCTGGAAAGCAAACTTGGTGTCGGCAGCCAGGTTGACCAGGCTGGAATAGTGAAACTCGTGGCCCCGAACCGCTGAACCTTCCAAAGCGCTAGACCAGGGGGCGGCATCGGTGAGTTGCAGAGACACGTAGCCCCTTCCCACCGGACGCGGATGCATTTCGACATCAGCAGCAATGGCACCGACCATGTCACATGTCTGCCCCTTCCAACTCAGGCTGCGGGCCAAATACATCAGGCCGCCACATTCGGCATAAACCGGCATGTCATGTTCGATGGCCGAGCGTATGCTTTGGCGCATGGCGGAGTTAGCGGCTAACTCAGCCATGAACACCTCTGGGAAACCACCGCCGATGAACAGCGCGTCAACGGCGGGTAGCCCAGGGTCTTGCAGCGTGTCAAATGCCACCAGTTCTGCACCAGCGTCACGCAAGCTTTGCAAGTCATCCGGGTAATAGAAGCCGAAGGCCTTGTCGTGTGGCACACCAATACGCAACCCGTTGGAATCCGGGGGTGGATCAACTCGGGCAGGCTCGACGGGTGCAAATGCAGCAGCGCTGGCTGCGACCCGCAACAGTTGTGGCAAATCGACTTGTGCCGCAATGCGCTCGCCAATAGTTTGCACAATTTGGGCCGGGTCGTGTGCTTCGTGACTCGGCATCAGGCCCAGATGCCGCTCCATGACTGCGAGTTGCGGGTCGTGTGCAACAGCTCCGAGGACCGTGACATCGGTGTAATGCTCAATCACGGCACGCAACTTGGACTCATGCCGTGCGCCACCAAGCTGGTTCAGGATAACCCCCGCGATTCTGATGCGGGGATCGAAAGCCTGATAACCCAATATCAGCGGGGCGATGCCACGGGTCATGCCACGGGCATCCAGCACCAGAACGACGGGCAGATCCAGCAAATGGGCGAGAGCCGCATTGCTGTTGCTTCCATCCAGCGCCAAACCATCGTAGAGGCCCTTGTTACCCTCGACAATGCTGATGTCGGCGGCACTGGCGTAACGCCCAAAGCTGGCCTTGATTTGCGTGTCGGTTGAAAGGTAGGGGTCCAGGTTAAAACAAGCCCGCCCGCTGGCTTGAGACAACCACATCGG
>JAIFMT010000001.1 GCA_020048295.1 Rhodoferax sp. | reverse complement strand
CTTGCGCCGCGTGCCGGGCACTGCGCGAAAACGTCTCGCGAAACGCTGGAAAGCATTGCTGCAGCGCCGGCAACAGGCGGGCACGAATGCGGTTGCGGGTGAATTTTTCATCGCCATTGCTAGGGTCTTCGATGAACGATGCGCCCTGCGATGTCAACCAGCGCCGGATTTCTGCACCACTGACCTGCAGCAGCGGGCGGTGATAACAGACGCCGCCGCGCGTCCAGCGCGCCGGCATGGCACTCAGGCCCGGCAGGCCGGCGCCACGGCTCAGCGCCAGCAGCAGGGTTTCGATCTGGTCATCGGCGTGCTGTGCAAGTGCTATTGAAAAACTAGCTGTCTGCGCTTTATCCATATGGGCTAGAGACTCAAAAGCCACATAACGCGCGCGCCGCGCCGCGTCTTCCGGGCTTTGGCCGGGCTGATGCCTGGCATCCACCGTCTGCACCTGCAGTGGCACCTGGAGTTCGGCACAAACCGCGCGGCAATGTTGCTCGAAATCATCGGCTGCGACCTGCAAGCCATGATGCACATGCACGGCGCGAATTTGCCCTGGCCACTTTTGCACGCAGGCCAGCAACAAGGCGCTGGAGTCCGCACCGCCACTGTAAGCCACCGTCAATGGCAAATCCGGGCTAAAGGCCGCCATCGCCTGCGGCAACGACAAGGTCACGCCGTCAACCCCGCCATCCACAGCGCCCTGATGGCATTCAGGCGACTTGACTGCGTCAAAAATAATGTGACTCTGACCCCAATTAATTTACTTTGCAGGCTTGGTGTCGGTGTAGCGGCCATAGCTTTGCAGGCGTTCGTAGCGGCGGTCCAGCAGGTCAGGGATTTTGAGGTCGCTCACCTGACGGTAAGCATCGGTCAGGGCGCGTTTGAGGAAGGTGGCCATCTGCTTCGGGTCGCGGTGCGCACCGCCCACGGGCTCATTGACGATCTTGTCGATGACGCCCAGCGCCTTGAGCCGATGCGCCGTGATGCCCAGTGCGTCAGCGGCTTCCTGGGCTTTTTCAGCGGTTTTCCAGAGGATCGAGGCGCAGCCCTCGGGGCTGATCACCGAGTAGATGGAGTATTGCAGCATCAGCACCTGGTCGCCCACCGAAATGGCCAATGCGCCGCCCGAGCCGCCTTCGCCGATGATGGTAACGATGATCGGCACCTCCAGCTGCGCCATCTCGAAGATGTTGCGGCCAATGGCCTCAGACTGGCCGCGCTCTTCGGCATCGATGCCCGGGTAGGCACCGGGGGTATCGACAAAGGTAAACACCGGCAGTTTGAATTTTTCAGCGGTCTTCATCAGCCGCAGCGCCTTGCGGTAGCCCTCGGGCTTGCTCATGCCAAAGTTGCGCAGGCCGCGCTCACGGGTATCGCGGCCTTTTTGCTGACCAATCACCATGCACGGCGTGCCGTTGAAGCGCGCCAGGCCACCAATGATGCTCAGGTCATCTGAAAAATGCCGGTCGCCATGCAGTTCAACAAAATGGGTGAAGATGTCATTCACATAGTCGAGCGTGTAGGGTCGCTCGGCATGGCGGGCAATTTTGGTGATTTGCCAGGGCGTCAGGTCGCTATAGATGTCTTTGGTGAGCTGCTGGCTTTTTTTGGCCAGCTGGTTGATCTCGGCCGAAATATCGACCGCAGATTCAGTCTGCACATAGCGCAGTTCTTCGATCTTGTTTTCGAGTTCAGCAATCGGGGTTTCGAAATCAAGAAAATTCTTCTTGGCCAAAATGGTCTCCTGCTAATTGAAGGGGCTGATCGGCACTTGGTTAATACTCAACCGGCAGCGGATCCAACGACCGCCAAATATACCAAGTTGCCACGGTGCGGTATGGCGCCCACGCCAGCGCCACCTCGCGCGCATCGCTGCGGCTCACCGTGTCGCCAGAAAAATAGCATTTGCTGATGCCGTTGATCAGCCCGACATCGTCGAGCGGCAGCACGTTGGGGCGCATCAGGTGAAAGATCAAAAACATCTCGGCAGTCCAGCGGCCGATACCACGAATGGCCACCAGTTCGGTGATGATGGCCTCATCGTCCATGCCGTCCCAACTGTCCACATGCAGCGCGCCCTGGTCAAAGTGCAGCGCCAGGTCCACGATGTACTCGACCTTGCGGGCGCTCAGGCCAGCACCGCGCATATCGTCAATCTTGAGGCGCAGCACCTGCTGTGGTGTCATGTGCTCGGGCAACTTGGCAAACCGGTCCCACACCGTCTGCGCTGCCTTGACCGAAATCTGCTGGCCCACCACGCTGCGCGCCAGCGTGGCAAAGGGGTCACCCCGGCTTTGCAGGCAGGCCTGGCCAAATTGGGGAATCAGCCGCTTCATGACCCGGTCTTTTTTGCACAAATGCTTGCAGGCATCGGCCCAATAGCTCGGAACGGCCACATTGCCAACTACCACATTTGTAGCTGTCATCGCTTATCCAAAAAGGGCTAGAGGCATAAAAAGCATATAAAACATCACTTCACCACCTCCCAGGTCGTACCGCTGGCAGCGTCCTTGAGAACGATGCCCTGCGCCAACAATTCCTGCCGGATGCGGTCGGCCTCGGCAAAATTCTTCGCTGCCTTGGCAGTGGAACGTGCCCCAATGCGCTGGGCAATCGCCGCTTCATCCAGGCCGGCACCGGCCTGCAAAAATGCTTTCGGATCGCCTTGCAGCAGCCCCAGGCAGCCACCCAGCGCCTTGAGCAAGCCGGCCAACGGGCCAGAGTGCGTGCGATTGACCTCCGAGGCCAAATCAAACAGCACCGCCACCGCCTCGGGCGTACCAAAGTCATCGTCCATGGCGGCCTTGAAGCGCGCGGCAAACGGCGTCGTCCAGTCAATGGCCACAGCATCGGCGCGCACCAGGTCGAGCGCGGTGTACAGCCGCTTGAGTGACTGGCGCGCATCGTCCAGATGCACATCGCTGTAGTTGAGCGCACTGCGGTAATGCGCCCGGATGATGAAAAAGCGCAGCGTCTCGGCATCAAAGCGCGCCAGAATTTCGCGGATGGTGAAAAAGTTACCCAGGCTTTTCGACATCTTTTCGTTGTCGCGGGTGACAAAGCCGTTGTGCAGCCAAAAGCGCGCCAGCGGTTGGGCATTGGCCCCTTCACTCTGGGCAATCTCGTTTTCGTGGTGCGGGAACTGCAGATCGGCACCACCACCATGAATATCGACCGTGGCCCCCAGCAGGTCGCCGCACATCGCCGAGCATTCAATGTGCCAGCCTGGGCGGCCGCTGCCATAGACGCTGTCCCACTTGGCATCGCCTGGCTCGCTGGCCTTGGCCGACTTCCACAGCACAAAGTCCAGCGGGTCGGTCTTGCCATCGGCCACTGCCACGCGCTCGCCGGCGCGCAACTCGTCAAGCGACTTGCCACTGAGCTTGCCATAGCCGGCAAACTTGCGCACCGCAAAGTTGACGTCGCCGTCCGCGCTTTGGTAGGCCAGCCCCTTGTCTTGCAAACGGCCAATCAGCGTGAGCATCGACGGCACGTAATCGGTGGCGCGCGGCTCAAAGGTGGGGCGCTCGATACCCAGCGCATCGGCATCCTGGTGCAGCGCATCGACCATGCGGTCGGTCAGGGCGCGAATGGTTTCGCCGTTTTCCAGCGCGCGACGAATGATCTTGTCGTCAATGTCGGTCACATTGCGCACGTAGGTCACCTGGTAGCCGCTGCTTTTGAGCCAGCGCTGCACCACATCAAACGCCAGCATCGAACGCGCATGACCCAGATGGCACAGGTCATACACCGTCATGCCGCACACATACATGCGCACCCGGCCAGGCTGTAGTGGGGAAAAATCTTCCAGTGCTTTGGACAGCGTGTTGAAAATGCGCAAACTCATGAGTAAAACTTCGAAAAAAAGCGAGAAACCGCAGCCCGGTAAGGGGTGGCCATGACAGCTGAAAAAACCGCACCCTCGGCTACAATGAAACCCAGTATATAGCCCTGTCGCACCCGTTGACAGGTCAGACCCGCCCGGTCGCCCCTCCCAGAATTGCCATGAACCACCCTCGTGTCGCCTTCTCATTTGCGCTTCGTGCCTTGACGCTGGTGCTGACGCTGACCGCTCTGCCCGGCTTTGCCGACGAATATGCTGATGTCACTCAACTGCTGCGTAGCAACAAGTTCAGTGATGCGCTGGCCCAGGCGGACCGTTTTCTTGTAACCAAGCCGGCCGACCCACAAATGCGCTTTCTCAAAGGTGTGATCCAACGCAACCTGGGCAAGTCAAACGAGGCGATCGAGACCTTTACCAAGCTCACCAGCGACTATCCTGAACTGCCCGAGCCCTACAACAACCTGGCCGTGCTGTACGCCGGGCAAGGGCAGTACGACAAGGCCCGCGTGGCCCTTGAAATGGCCATCCGCACCAATCCGAGCTACGCCACCGCGCACGAAAACATTGGCGATGTTTACTCTCGCCTGGCCAGCCAGGCCTACAACAAGGCCTTGCAGCTCGACAGCAGCAACCAGGCTGTGCCGCCCAAGCTGGCGCTGATCCGCGAGATTTTCAAACCCAACCTGACCGGTGCGGCAGCGACGACCCCGGCGACGATGGCTGCAGCCGCCGCCCCATCGGCAGCCGCCAGCAAGCCCACGCCAGTGGCGCCAGTGGCCACCTCCAGGCCGGTAGCGGCAGTCGCCAATCCACCCGTGGCACCTGTCACGCCCGTCGCAACCGCCAAGCCACCCACGGCGGTGGCCAGCACACCCGTCAGCGCAGCCACCAAGCCGGCGACCGTCGTGACCCCACCGCCAGCCAGCGTCGCATCCAGACCGGCGGCCAGCCCGGCAGATGGCGATGCCGTCCAAGCGGCTGACGCTGCGGTGCAGGCCTGGGCACGTGCCTGGGCGGCCAAAGACATGGCCACTTACCTGACTGCCTACAGCCCAGACTTTGTACCAGCCGGTGGCCAGTCGCGCGCTGCCTGGGAAAAGGAACGCACCGCACGCATCACCAGCAAATCCAGCATCAGCGTGGTGCTGTCCGACCTGAAACTCAACGTCACCGGCGACAAGGCCGTGGCCCGCTTCCGTCAAGCCTACAAGGCCGATGCCTTGTCGGTGTCGAGCCGCAAGACCCTGGAATTGCAAAAAATGGGTGCGCGCTGGCTCATCACCAAAGAATCTGTTGGAAATTGATTGTTGGCTCACCCGATGGTTGACAAACTTCTGGCGGCCCGGGCCGCCAATTTTTTTGTCCTGAGATGCGATCCATGCTGATAAAGCCTGTCCTGACGGTGTTCGCCACCCTGGCGTGCAGCCTGGCCGTGGCCGGCAGCGCAACGCACAACGACTTGCACCCCAGAAAGGCCAGTGCCAAAAAACCCATCACCAGCCGTGCTGTCAAGGCCGCAGCCGGCAGCACCAAAGTCGCCCGACCACCTGCCGCACCCGCGGTGGCCGCCACAGGCGATGTGGCCCCCGAGGCGCAGCTGATCAACATTTATCGCCTGATTGGCCGCGCGGAAACCAAGAAAGCATTCGCCCTGGCAGAACAACTGGTGCATGATTTTCCAAACTTTGCCTTGGCGCAGCTGGTCTATGGTGACTTGCTGAGCGCCCGCACCCACGCCATCAGCCAGTTTGGCGATGTGCCTGCCGACCAGCGCAGGGCCGGCCAGACCGTGCTCAACGACTTGCGCGTCGAGTCGCAAATGCGCATCAAGGCACTGCGCGAGCGCCCGCCGCCCGACGCTGTGCCCACCGAGTTACTGCGCCTGTCGCGCCTGAACAAGCACGCGATTGCCGTCGATGCCTCGCGGGCGCGCTTGTACCTGTTTGAAAATCTGCCCAGCGGTCCCAGACTGGTGGCCGACTATTACATTTCGGTGGGCAAACAAGGCACCGACAAGCACGCCGAAGGCGACCTGCGCACCCCGCTGGGGGTGTACTTCATCACCAGCTTGCTCGACCCCAGGACGCTGAAAGATTTTTATGGCATCGGCGCACTGCCCATCAACTACCCCAACGAACTTGACCGCAAACGTGGCAAAACCGGCAAGGGCATCTGGCTGCACGGCACTCCGCCGGGGCAGTTCTCAAGGCCACCGCAAGACAGCGATGGCTGCGTGGTGCTGGCCAACCCCGATCTGGCACGCATCATCCAGACCGTCGAGATCCGCAGCACGCCCGTGGTGATTGCCCAGCAGCTGCATTGGGTCACGCAGGACAACACCCGCAAACTCAATCAGGAATTTGAAGCACGCTTGCGCGCCTGGCTGGCCAGCAAAGTGGCCGGCAACGTGCCCGCGCTGGTCAACTTTTATGCGCCGGATTTCAGCCAAAATGGCAAGCCTCTGGCTGAATGGCTGCCGGTATTGCAGCGCGAAATACAAACCCGGCGCGGCCAGCCGCGCGAGATCAAGGACATCAACCTGCTGCACTGGAGCGACACCGAAGAAACCATGGTGGTCACCTTTGGCGAACTGATCGCCGGGCAACGCAGCGGCGTCACCCGACGCCAGTACTGGTCCCGCAGCACCGGCCAGTGGAAGATTTTTTACGAAGGAGTCACCGGATGAGTTTCAAGAAATTTTGGGCTGTAGCCCGCATGGGTATTGCGGCAACAGCTATTTATTTTGGTGCAACATCGGCGTTTGCCGAGGCCGCGCCGCAGGTCAGGTTTGCCACCAGCGCGGGCGATTTTGTGGTGGAGGTCTATCCCGACAAAGCCCCCAAAACAGTGGCCAACTTTTTGCAATACGTGCGCGACAAGCACTACGACGGCACGATTTTTCACCGCGTCATTCCCAATTTCATGGTGCAAGGCGGTGGCTATGACGTCCATTACCAAGAAAAGCCGACCCGTCCCCCGGTGGCCCACGAAGGCCGTGCTGCGCTAGCCAAAGGCCTGCGCAACGTAACCGGCACGCTGGCCATGGCCCGCACCAATGACCCGCAGTCAGCCACGGCGCAGTTTTTCATCAACGTCAAGGACAATGCGTTTCTTGACCCGGTGGATATTCCGCCCGGCGACCCGGTGCCCAAATTTGAATACCAGGGTCAGCTGCTTGAAAATACACCGCGTGCCAAACTGCTTGCCGCGCCGCAATTGGCTGGCTACACGGTGTTTGGCAAGGTGGTCGCAGGCATGGATGTGGTTGAAAAAATCAAACTGACTGCCACCGGCGCTGGCGGCCCGTTCCCCACCGATGTTCCCAAAACTCCCGTTCTTATCAACTCTGCAACCCTGGTGAAATAAATCATGAGCAACCCCCA
>JAIFMT010000060.1 GCA_020048295.1 Rhodoferax sp. | reverse complement strand
CAAAGCCAGTGACAAACCGTGGTTTTTAAGGTTCAACACGTCTTTGGCTGGGTCAAACTCGACTCGCATGAACTTATTGTGTTGATATGCATTATTGTTGTCAATACTTTAATTCTTGCTTCATTCGATGGAGTGCTTCACTTGTCCAGTGTTGATGGTGAGTGTCAGCTCGCAAACCGGTGAAGTGCAGGCTAATATTAATTGCACTTTGGATTCAGTGCTATTTTGGTCTGTGACGGATAGCATCTGCGTCATCATCCCAACAAGTCGGCCAGCGTGCGTGCCACCACCTGGGTGGCGCGTCGCAGGTCGCTCAGGTCAAGTCGTTCATCGGCGCGTTTGGCGTGCGATTCGAGCACGGTGCGCGGGCCGGCACCGTAGATCACGCCGGGAATACCGCGTTCGACAAACAGCCGCACGTCGGTGTACAGCGGCGTGCCCAGCGCGGGGATGTCTTCGCCAAACACGGCTTTGCCATGTTTCTGTATGGCTTGCACCAGCGGCGCGTTGCCGGGCAGCGGTTTCATGGCCTGCGCCAGCAGCATGCGTCGGATCGTCACCGTCACCCCCGGCAATTGCGCGGCAGTTTCACTGATGAGCTGGCGCAGCGTTGCTTCCACCTGCGAAGCATCTTCCTCAGGAATCATGCGCCGATCCAGCTTGAAGCTGACCTTTCCGGGAATGACGTTGGTGTTGGTGCCGCCCTCGATCAGTCCGACATTCAGATACGGGTGGCTGATGCCCTCGACCTGCGAGGTGATGTTGGCGCGGTAGTGCTCGTTTTGCGCGTACAGCACGTTGAGGATTTTCACCGCCGCTTGCAGCGCATCGACACCAGACTCGGGAATGGCGGCGTGCGCCATCTGGCCATGCACCGTGACTTCAAGCTGCAGGCAGCCGTTGTGCGCGGTGATCACCTGGTAGCTGAAACCGGCGGCAATCATCAGGTCGGGCTGGGTGAGTTGATGCGCCAGCAGCCAGCCGGGTCCGACTTCGCCGCCAAATTCTTCGTCGTAGGTCAGCAGCAGGTCGATCTGGCCCTGTTTTGGTGCGCAGACCGCTTCGAGTGCGCGAATGGCAAAGGCGTAAGTTGAAAAGTCGCACTTGCTCACCGCCGCAGCGCGACCGTAAATCTTGCCGTTTTCAATTTCCCCGCCATACGGGTCATGCGTCCAGCCTTCGCCGGGTGGCACCACGTCGCCGTGCGCATTGAGCGCAATGGTTTTTCCGCCAGTGCCATAAGTGCGGCGCACGATCAGGTTGGTGATGCTTTGCAGGCCGGCAGCTTGCACTTGGGCAGCGGGCACCGGGTGCTTTTGTGCACTCAATCCCATCGCATTGAACAGTTCGGCCGCGCGATCGGCGTGCGGCGCGTTGTTGCCGGGCGGGGTGTCGCTGGGCACACGAATGAGCTCCTGCAGAAAAGCCACCTGTTCGTCAAAGTGGTTATCGATCCAGGTGTCGAGTTGGTCGTAGGGGCTCATGGCGTGTCTCAGATGGGTTGTGTGGTCTGGCTGGGTTCGAGGAATACCGGCACGTTGATTTGTCTGGCCATGCGCGCTGCGGGTTAAAGCTGAGGCGCCCGGCATCCCAAACGGCCCTCGCCCGCCAACGTCTCCAGCAAACGCGCAAACGCTTCGACGGCCAGCTGCATGTCGTCGCTGGTGGTCGATTCAAGGGGGTTGTGGCTGATGCCGGCGTTTTGGCCGCGCACAAACAGCATGGCTTGCGGCATCAATTCATGCAGTTTCATCGCGTCGTGACCGGCACCGCTGGGCAGGCGGTGGAGTGGCAGGCCGAGGCTGGCAACAGCCGCTTCCCAGCGCTGCTGCAAGGCCGCAGCGCTGGGAGCGGCGCTGGCGCGCAAGGTTTGCACCAGCGTGTAGCGCAGGCCGCGCCGGTGGCAGATGTGCTTGAGTTTTTCTAGCACGTCACGCTCAAGGGCATTGCGCTGCAGGTCATTTGGGGCACGCAGATCGAGGCTGAAACAGCAGCGCCCTGGCACCACATTCACGCTCCCTGCGGGCACGCTGAGCTGCCCCATGGTGGCCACAGAATCACCGTCTTGCGTGGCGCGTTGCTCCAGAAAGAGCGCCAGTTCGGCCACGGCGCAGGCGGCGTCCTGGCGCAGGTGCATCGGCGTGGTGCCGGCGTGGCAGGCGACGCCGATCACTTCGGCGCTGTAGCGCACGCTGGCGTTGATGGAGGTGACCACGCCCAGCGGCAGGTTCAAAGCATTGAGCACCGGGCCTTGCTCGATATGCACTTCGACAAAGCCCAGGTAGTGCGCCGGGTCCCGTTTCAGGCGGGCAATCGCGGCCAGCACCTCGTCGCGGCTGGCATTGGCGTGGCACAGCCCGGCGTGCTGCATGGCGGCGAGCATGGAGATGCCGTCGCTGTCCTGATGATCGAGCCACTCGGGCTTGAAGTCGCCGATGAGCGCGCCCGAGCCCAGAAAGGTGGCCTTGAAGCGCTGCCCTTCTTCTTCGGCAAAGGCCACCACTTCCAGCGCAAACGGCAAACGTCGCCGCGCGCGATGCAGCTCGCGCACGCAGGCCATCGGTACAAAAATGCCCAAACGTCCGTCATATTTGCCGGCGTTGCGCACTGTGTCGTAATGACTGCCGGTCAGCAGGGTGTTGCAGTTTGTAAGCATTTTAGGGCTATAGACCTTATCCTGCTTGCGCTGTATGCTATCAATTTCAGAATCCTCCGGGGTGGCTGCCGGGCTGGCGCTGGCTGCGGCATCCGCCTCGTAGCGTCCCACCACATTGCCCACCGCGTCGATTTGCACGCTGTCAAAACCACATTCCAGCATCCAGCCACGAAGGCGCTGCGCACAGGCCCGGTGCGCGTCGCTCAGATAGGTCACAGTCAGTTGGCCCTGCTCGGCAAAGCCGGGTTCAGAAAACTCTGCCAGGGCCTCGTGCCAGTCCCACACCGCATTACCCAGATCGGGTGTCAGTCCAAATTTGTCGTTCAGGCGAATCTCGGCAATGCGGTGGATGTTGCGCAGGCACTCCTGCAGCTCGAAGTCGGGGTGGCCTTGCAGGCGGCGCTCAAACGTGGCGATGATCTCGGCGCGGCTCAAGCCCGTGCCGCGCGGGCCACGCACCGCCAGGATGAAGGGCCAGCCAAATTTGGCGTTGTAGTTGGCGTTGAGTTGCTGCAACCGGGCAAATTCTTCGGCGCTGCAGTGCGTCAGGCCAGCCTTGCTCTGCTCGCTGGTCGATTCGGCCGTGAGATTCTGGCTGACCATGGCCTTGCCGGCCAGCTCGGGGTGGGCACAAATCAGCGCCAGTTGCGCGTCGCGCCCGGCGGCGTCCAGCACCTGTGTCATGGCAAATTTGAGCTGCGGCAGCGACTGAAAAGGCCGCTGCTGCAGCGCGGCCTGGGCAATCCACGGCGAATGCTCGTACAGGCCGTCCAGCCATTGCAGCGCCTGCGCAGGCGTTGCGGCATTGAGCTGGTCAAGGGTCAGTGGCATGGCGGCGGCAATAGGGTGGGTTCAATACTCAGGAATCAGTAGCTGTCAGCGCAAACTGCATAAGGGCTAGAAGCACAAAACATGCCTAAAACGGAAATGACCCACCCGTCTGCCCTGTGGTTTTGGCAAACGGGTGCACGCTGCGCCAGTGCCGCGCTATGTCGATGCGTCGGCATACCCACACCTGCTCGTGGTGGCCAATGTAGTCCAGAAAACGCTGCAGCGCGGTGATGCGCCCAGGCCGCCCCAGCAGCCGGCAGTGCATGCCCACGCTCATCATCTTGGGTGCGTTGAGTCCGTCGGGGTCACCTTCGGCGTACAGCACATCAAAGCTGTCTTTCAGGTACTGGTAAAACGGATCGGCGTACGCATAGCCCTGCGGCAGCGAAAAACGCATGTCGTTGCAGTCGAGCGTGTAGGGCACGATGAGCTGCGGCACCACCTCGCCGTCGGTGCGCTTGACTTTCATCCAGAACGGCAGGTCGTCGCCGTAATAGTCGCTGTCGTACTCAAAGCCACCAAAGTCGGCCAGCAGCCGGCGTGTGTTGGGGCTGTCACGCCCGGTGTACCAGCCCAGCGGGCGCTCGCCGTGTTGCAGGCGGGTGAGGATTTCCATGGCCTGCGCCATGTGGTCGCGCTCGGTGGCCTCATCGACGTTCTGATAATGAATCCAGCGCCAGCCGTGGCAGGCAATCTCGTGCCCCAATTGTTGGCAGGCATGCACCAGTTCGGGGTAGCGCGCCAGCGCCATGCTGACCCCAAACACCGTCAGCGGCAGCTGGCGTTGCTCAAACTCGCGCAAGATGCGCCACACGCCCACGCGCGAGCCGTATTCGTAAATGCTCTCCATGCTGATGTGGCGGTCGGGGTAGCAGGCCGGTCCGGCCATCTCGGACAAAAACTGCTCCGAGCCGGCATCGCCGTGCAGCACGCAGTTTTCGCCGCCCTCTTCGTAATTGAGGACAAACTGCACGGCAATGCGCGCCTGCTTGGGCCACTGCGCGTGCGGCGGGGTTTCACCGTATCCTTTGAGGTCACGCGGATACGGCAAGGTGCTGTTGTAGTGCTTCATGGGTCGGGCTCCAGACAGGAGGACTGGCATGATATCTGCACCACCAAAGGCCCCTACACTTTGAACCACTTTTCAGGAATTGACCATGGGATTGAGTACACATGTGCTGGACACCATGCACGGCACCCCAGCGGCCGGCATGGCGGTGGCGCTGTTTGACACCAGTGGCGAAGCGCCACGCTGCCTCAAGCGCGTCGTGCTGAACCAGGACGGGCGCAACCCGGACGGGCTGCTGCTCGATGCCGCCGAATTGCAGCGCGGTACTTACCGGCTGGTGTTTGAAGTGGCGGCGTATTTCAGCGCGCGCAGTGTGGTGTTGCCCGAGCCGAATTTTTTGAACCAGGTGACGCTGGACTTTGGCGTGGCCGAGCCTGCGCAGCACTACCATGTGCCGCTGCTGGTCAGCCCGTGGAGTTATTCAACTTACCGGGGGTCGTGAGTGGACGTGAAGCGTTGGGGGCAGCGCTGGCTCACTGCGTGTAGCTCAGGTCTGTCTTGCAAGCTCAACAGCCAACATCCGACGATCAGTTGGGGACAGAGCTGGCTCACTGCGTGTAGCTCAGGTCTGTCCCGCAAGGTCTCAGTATTGACCCTCCGTCAGGGTGTCGAGCTGAAACGTGCCGCTTTTGTGCCACAGCCAGGTGTCGGTCCAGGTGACGCGGCCCATTTGCAGCGGTGCGGGGTAGGGAGCAGCAGCGCGCACGGTGCGCTCGATTTCGGCAATGACTTCGGGGGCGTGCTTTGGCGCGCGCATCCACTGAAGGCCGTTCACGCGGCCTTGCCTGTCCACGTCCACCTGCAGCACGCCGATGGCATACAGCTGGGGCGGCATTTTTCCTTGGTAGATGCGGTTGGGGTTGTGGGCATAGACGTGGCTGGCAGCATCGCGCCGGTAGTCGCGCGGCGTTTTGGCCAGCGAGACATTGGCTGGCATGGCGGTGGGTGCGGGCACCGGGGGTTTGGCCGGTGGTGGCGCGGGTGTTGGCAGGGGCGGCGGCAAGGCCGGCGCGGGTGGCAGCGAGGGGGCGGTGCAGCCGGCCAGCAGCGCCGAGACGCCGGTGGCCAGCCGCAGGGTACGGGCTATCCAGGTAAAGCGGTGGGTCATGGGGATCTTCATGGCGGTTTTTTTCCAATGAGCGACGGTGGCACGCCAATGGTATCTGAGGCCTATGCACAGCGATGATTTGTTGCAAAAACTGGCCAGCCACCCCGGCGTGCTGGTGACGGTGCAGGCGCACCGCGGCTCGGTGCCGCGCGAGGCCAATGCCTGGATGGCCGTGTTTGCTGATACCACGCTCGGCAGCGTTGGCGGTGGGCAACTGGAGTGGCAAGCCATCGCACACGCGCGCGCTGTGCTGGCTGATCACCGCAGCTCCGCGCAAGTGCTGACTTACAAGCTCGGTACCGCGCTGGGGCAGTGCTGCGGTGGCGAGGTGCAACTGCGCTTTACACCGGTCAGTGCCGCTGACCTGCCCACGCTGGCACAGCAGTTTGAGCGCGAACGCTGCCACTGGCCGGTGGTGGCGCTGTTTGGCGGCGGCCATGTCGGCGCAGCGCTGGTGCGGGTGCTGGGCGCGCTGCCGCTGCAACTGCAGTGGATGGATAGCCGCGACGGGATATTTCCCGCTGCGTTGCCGCCGCAGGTACGCTGCGTGCATTGCAACCCGGTGCAGGCGGCGGTGGCCGATTTGCCAGCGGGTGCTCAGGTGCTGATCATGAGTTTCAGCCATGCCGAAGATCTGGAACTGGTGGCGGCTTGCCTGCAGCGCCAGCGAGCGCAGGCCGATCTGGGCTTCATCGGGCTGATTGGCAGCCAGACCAAATGGGCGGCATTCCGGCATCGGCTGGGTACGCGTGGCTTTTCCGGGGCGGAGCTGGCGCAGGTGACCTGCCCGATTGGCCTGAGCGGCATTCGCAGCAAGCTGCCCGAGGTGATTGCGGTGTCGGTGGCGGCACAAGTCTTGCAAGCGCTGTCGGCAAACCCTGCGCCAAGCCTGCAGCCACTCAGGCATCATGGCGCTGCCAGCACGCTGGCGTGACGCGCTTGACGGCTGCAACCAAAGATCACCGAAGGACACTGATTGATGCAAAGCTACTACCTCGACTGGGCCAACCTGCTGCTGCGCTGGGTGCATGTGATCACGGCGATTGCCTGGATTGGCTCGTCGTTTTATTTTGTGTTCCTTGACAGCAGCCTGACCCCGCCGGAAGATGAAGAGCTGAAAAGGCAGGGTGTCAGCGGCGAATTGTGGGCGGTGCATGGCGGCGGTTTTTACCACCCGGTGAAGTTCAACGTCAGTCCACCCAAGCTCCCCAGCCACCTGCACTGGTTTTACTGGGAGAGTTACACCACCTGGCTGACCGGGTTTTCGCTGTTCACCGTGTCGTATTTGTGGAGTGCCACCAGCTACCTGATCGACAAGTCAAAAATGGACTGGGCACCCTGGCAGGCGATCAGCGTGGCGCTGCTGTTTCTGGCGGTGTTCTGGCTGCTGTACGACCTGGTGTGCCGCATTTACGGCCAACGCAAGCATGGCGATGCCATCGTTGGCGCGCTGGTGCTGCTGCTGGTGTGCCTGGCAAGCTGGCTGGCCACGCACTGGTTTGCCGGGCGCGCGGCGTTTTTGCTGGTGGGGGCGATGATGGCCACCGCCATGAGCGCCAATGTGGCGCACT
>JAIFMT010000214.1 GCA_020048295.1 Rhodoferax sp. | reverse complement strand
TGAACTGATTGGGTTTTTTGGTTTTGGGACCAGCGCTTTTGGGCGTGATCTTGGTCAGCGGTGCATCGGCTGCTGTCGTTGCGGTGGTGGGGCTGGGCGTAGCTACCTGTTTTGCCGCCTGACGGGCGTTGAGCGTGGCCAGTTTTTCTTGCGCCAGCCGGTCTTTTTCCAGCTGCTTGGCCATTTTCTGGGCAGCGCGTGTGGCCTCGGTGGTCTGCTGTTGCTGTGCTGGAGCGCGCGCGTCGTCCACGTTCAGCAACTGGCCATTGGTGCAAGGCGTCTGGCTGTAGCTGGAGCCGCATTTATAGACATTTTGGCCTGTAGCCCAGAGTGGTATTGCGCTAACAGCTATAAAACAAATAGCCAATAGAATTGATTTGAGCATGGTGTTGATCAGTAACACAGGGGCGGGGACGGTTTGCACGGCTAAGGCTTTGGTTGAAGCGCATCGGGCATGGGCTGCTCTGGCGGCGCGACAGGTGCTGCACCGATGACCGTCGGCATAGGCCGGGGCGGCTTGGGGCGAGGTGGTTTGCTGGTGTGGATCAGTCGCATGGCTTGTTCCATATCGCCAGCCAACAAGGGTGACAAGGCCTTGGTGGCACGGTCGATGCATTGCTCGATGGCAATGCGGTGATCAGGCGAGGGCTTTTTCAGCACCCAGTGAATGACATCGGCGCGGTTGCCCGGGTGGCCAATGCCCAAGCGCAGCCGCCAGTATTGGTCGGTGCCAAGTTGCGCATGAATGTCGCGCAGACCGTTGTGGCCGGCGTGGCTGCCTCCGAGCTTGAGCTTGGCCTCGCCCGGGGCGATGTCGAGCTCGTCATGTGCGACCAGAATTTCCTCTGGTTGGATTTTGAAGAAATTGGCCAGCGCTGCCACTGATTTGCCACTCGCATTCATGAAGGTTTGCGGTGTCAGCAGCCAGACGGTCTGGCCATTGAATGTGGTGCGTGCCACCCGGCCGAAATAGCTTTTATCCATCAACAAGGGGGTGCTCATGGCTTGTGCCACGCTGTCAATCCACCAATAGCCGGCGTTGTGGCGGGTGGCTTCGTAATCCGGCCCCGGATTGCCCAGGCCCACAAGCAGTTTGATCATGATGGAATTATGCGATAAGGGTGCGGTGAAAACAAAAAAGGCCCACCGGAGTGAGCCTTTTCAGAAGCGCCAGTGAGCTTATTTTTTGGCAGCAGGCTTGGCAGCTGGCGCCTTGGCAGCCGCCGGCGCTTTTGCTGCGGGCTTGGCACCGGCCTTGCCTGCCGGTTTGGCGGGAGCCGCATCCGCCGCTGGCTCGGCAGCCGGGGCCTCAGCCGCCGCCACCACCACCACAGACACCACCACCGGGTTTTTGTTGCCGCCGTGGGTCACGGCTTTCACGCCCTTGGGCAGTGGAATGTCGGCCAGGCACAGCGAGCTGCCCTTTTTCAGGCCACTCAGGTCCACCTTGATGAACTCGGGCAGGTCGGTGGGCAGGCACAACACGTCGAGTTCGTTGATGACGTGGTTGGCAATGCAGCCTTCAGACTTGACGGCTTGCGAGTCGTTGTCGCCAAAGAAGTGCAACGGCACCTTCATGTGCAGCTTGGTGGTGGCATCCACACGCTGGAAGTCGATGTGCAGGATCAACTGTTTGAAGGGATGGACTTGTACGTCGCGCAACAGCACGTTGCTCTCGGCACCGGCCATTTCCATGGTCAGGATGCTTGAATGGAAGGCCTCTTTTTTCAGGGCGTGCCAGAGTGCGTTGTGATCGAGTTCGATCAGCTGCGGCTCGGCCGTTCCACCGTAAACGATACCGGGCGTGCGACCGGTGATGCGCAGACGGCGGCTCGCACCCGTACCCTGCTTGGCACGCTCATAAGCGATAAATTTCATTGGCTAACTCCGTAAAGGGCCGACCGCGACCAGTGCGACCCTGATTAAAAAAAGCCCGCCATCCAAAAAAGGAGGTGCGAGCCACTTGGAATTCCGGTCAAAACAGGTTGTCTTGATCGGAAAACAAACTCATCACCGACTTGCCTTCCGCGATGCGCTGAATGGTCTCGGCGATCAACGGGGCGACGTTAAGCTGTCGGATTTTGGTGCATTTCATTGCCGCGGGGCTCAATGGAATGGTGTTGGTCACCACCACCTCATCGAGCGCATCGCCGTGGCTGATGCGGTCAATCGCCGGGCCGGAAAAAATGGCGTGGGTGCAATAGGCATAAACCTTTTTGGCCCCGCGCTGCTTGAGCACGCTGGCAGCTTTGACCAGCGTGCCTGCGGTGTCGATCATGTCGTCCATGACCACACAGTTTCGGCCTTCTATTTCGCCGATGACGTGCATGACTTCGCTGACGTTGGCGCGCGGGCGGCGCTTGTCGATGATGGCCAGGTCGCAATTGAGCTGTTTGGCCAGCGCGCGCGCGCGCACCACACCGCCCACATCGGGCGACACGACGATCAGGTCATCGTAATTTTTCTGCTTCAAGTCGCCCAGCAGCACCGGCGAGGCGTAAATGTTGTCTACCGGGATGTCAAAGAAGCCCTGAATCTGGTCGGCGTGCAAGTCCATGGTCAGCACGCGGGCCACGCCCACTGCCTGCAGCATGTTGGCCACCACCTTGGCGGAGATCGGCACGCGGCTGGAGCGCGGACGCCGATCTTGCCGGGCGTAACCAAAATAGGGGATGACGGCGCTGATGCGTTCGGCTGAGGCACGTTTGAGTGCATCGACCATGATCAGCAATTCCATCAGGTTTTCGTTGGTCGGAGCGCAGGTGCTTTGCACCACAAAGACATCGCGGGCACGCACGTTTTGCTTGATTTCGACGGTGACTTCGCCGTCAGAAAATCGCCCCACCTCGGCGGCACCCAGATCGGTTTTCAGGTAGTGGGCAATGTCAGCCGCCAGTGCGGGGTTGGCATTGCCGGTGAAAACCATGAATTCGGGGGGCAGATCGGCTTGCATGTAGATTCCAACTAATAGTCACAAACAGTCACAAACGCTTAATTTGGCAGGGGAGGAAGGATTCGAACCTTCGCATGCTGGAATCAAAATCCAGTGCCTTAACCAGCTTGGCGACTCCCCTACACGGGTAAGACCAGAAGGTCTTACCGATAACCGCTTGATGCCGCCCATCCCGCAAGGGGGTGAACCGGCAGATTGCTGCATATTTTGACCTGAAAACCAACAGGCACGTTGCCCAGGTCAAGGGTCTGTAACGACTTTGCAAATACGGCGCTACCGGAACCGGTCATTCGCCCTGACAGGCCTTGGCTGGAAAGCCAGTCAAGAGCCTGATTCACGCCCGGACAAATCTGTTGGGCAATGTCTTGCAAATCGTTGCAACCGAAGCCGTAGGCATCTGCAGCAAAGCCTGAGAGTATAGCGAGCTTGGTGTCCCTTTTAAGCTGTGGATGCGAAAAAATTCGTCCGGTATCGAGTCCCTGCGGTGGTTTGACAACACAGAACCGCGCCGGTGGCAGCGCAATGGCTTGCAGGGTTTCACCGATGCCACTCACCCAGGCGTTGTGGCCACCCAGGAAAAACGGCACATCAGCACCGAGTTGCAGACCCAGCGGCAGCAGTGCCGCCAAGTCCAGCCCCAGCCCCCACAGCCGGTTCAGTGCCAGCAGCGTTGAGGCCGCGTCAGACGAGCCGCCACCCATGCCAGCCTGCGCTGGAATGCGTTTGTCGATGGCGATGTGCGCGCCAAGACGGGTGCCGCTAGCTTGTTGCAAGCTGCGGGCAGCGCGCAGCACCAGGTCATCGTCAGGCAGCTTGGTGCTCAGGTCTTCACGGCTCAGCCGACCGTCAGCGCGCAGCTCGACATGCAAGGTGTCGCACCAGTCGATCAGCATGAATGCCGATTCCAGCAGGTGGTAACCGTCAGCCCGGCGGCCAACAATGTGCAAAAACAGGTTGAGCTTGGCGGGAGCGCAAATGTCGTAAATGGACTTCATGAAAGCGATTTCAGGGCCAGGGTCGAACAAATTGGCGTCACGTCAGTCTTCCAGAATCAGCCGAAGTTCAGCCTCGGGCGCGGGGGCCAGCCGGCGCGCGATGATCTTGCCTTGCGTGCGTTGCGTCAGATCCACCTGCCAGCCATCGAGTTCGACCGGTTGCCCGTTCAGCCAGGCGAACAGGGCGCTGACTGGCACCTCGGTGCCCAGCAGGTGCAGCAGCAGTGCCGGCAGATCGGCAAAGGCACGGGCTTCGCCGCCAGACTCGAGCGTGGCAGATGTCGCTGTCCACGTCACACGGGCAGCAGTGCTACCCAGCGGGGTCAGCAGCTGCAGCATGCCCTGCTGCGCATTACCTTGCAGTTCAAACGCAGCGCTAAGCGACTGACCGGGCAATTGGGTCAGTGAGATGTCGGCATCGACCTTGATTGCCAAGCGCCCATGCCAGCTTGATATATATGTATCGTTTTGGCCTCTATCCCTCGTGCCTGTTGCGCAGCCAGTTACAAATAAAATAGCAACCAAGCCCACGAGCCAGCGTGACCAGCAAGTGCTCACAGCGCGACACGCAGGCGCTTCAGGGTCTCGACCAGGGTTTCGTTGTCCGGGTTGAGTTTGAGTCCCTCGGTGAAGACGGCACGCGCCTCGGCTTGGCGCTGGCTGACCCACAACACCTCACCCAGGTGTGCGGCAATTTCTGCATCCGGTTTGTCTTTGAAGGCCGCTTGCAGCAGCGTCAGCGCTTGCGCCAGATTGCCACTGCGAAATTCTGCCCAGGCCAGGCTGTCGGTGATGAAGGGGTCGCCTGGTGCCAGCGACAGGGCCTTGGAGATCAGCGCTTTGGCCTCGTCCAGGCGCAGGTTGCGGTCTGCCAGAGAATAACCCAGCGCGTTGTAGGGTTGCGGGTCTTGTGGGTTGGCGGCGATCAGGCTGAGCAACAGGCGCTCCATTTCTGCCAGATCACCGAGTTTTTCGCTCACCATGGCCAGTTCATACACCAGGTCGGTGTCGTGCGGGCTTTGGGCGATGGCGACTTGCAGCTTGTCGCGGGCACGCGCGTAGTGCTTGAAATCGCGCAACAAGCCAATTTCTGCCGAGCGCTTGAGGCGGGCATCGGCCTCATTGCGCTCGGGCTGGTTTTGCAGCAGCACCAGCGCTTCTTCGAGCTGCCCCTGCTGCGCCATCAGCACGGCTTGCTGGATTTGTGCGCGCAGCAGGTCATCGGGGTTGTCCACCAGCGCCAGCCAGGCTTTGGCGGTTTGTGGTTCATGGCGTAGCCGGGCAATTTGCGCCAGTGACAGCTGGGCTTGCGCGCGACCGCGCTTCAATTCCACTGGCTGATCGGTCGGGCCAAGCGCTTCCACCAGGTCCAGATAATGCAGCAGTTGCGGCTCTGCGACATCGGGCGTTTGTTGCTGCAGCGCCAGCATGCCCGACACCAGCCAGGCATCGGGGTAGGCGGGCACATGGGCTTTGAGCTGGGCCAGTTCGGCTTGGGCTTCGCTGGTGCGTTGCGTGTCGAGCAAGGCCTTGATGAAGGCCATGTGGTAGGCCGGTCGGGCCTGCGGCAGGTGCGAGCGCACCAATTGCTCGGCGTGTGGCACATCGGTGCTCAGCATCGACAGGGCCAGCAGCGCCGCATGCTCAGAATTGACATCCATCGCCAGCCCTTTGGTAGCGGCATTCAGCGCTGCGGGCTTGTCAGCTGCGCTGAGCCAGAAGCGCCCGATCACCGCCCAGGCCGTTGCGCCCACGGTCTTGTCGCTCAGCACGCTGGCCAGTGCCTTTTGTACGGTTGTGGCCGCCAGTGGGCGGTCTTGGGTGCGCTCGAACAGGCCGGGCAAGCCCCACAACATGTCGCGCAGTTCAGCTGTTGGGGTCAGGGTCAGACTGCGCTTGAGTGGCTCCAGCGTCTCGGCGGTGCGGTTGAGGCCGAGCAAAATCTGCAACACGAAGCGATTGGCTTCTGCCGAGGCTGGAATGGCCTGGCTCCAGGCTTTGGCGGCTTGCAGTGCTGACTCGCCGGCCCGTGCCTCCAGTGCGATCTGAACTGCGCGCCGATACACCGCCGGGTCGCCGGTTTTGCGTGCCGCGTCGAGAATCAGCGAAAAAGCCACACCGGGGTCGTCCGAGCGCGCATTGAGTTCGCCAATCAGCAGTTGGTAGAACAGCACACTGTCCATCGCCGAACTGACGGGCTTGGGCTCGGGTGGCGTGGCGTTGAGGGCATGCACACCAAGCGCCAGGCTCAGCAGCAAAGTAAATAGGGCAGGTTTGAGGCGCATCCGTTCATAATAATCCATGCCCACCGAAAAGATTGCCGATGCCTGAATTACCTGAAGTCGAAGTGACCCGCCGCAGTTTTGTGGCGGCCATCGAGGGCGCGCAGGTGTTGTCAGCAGACCTGGGCAAACCGCTGCGCTGGCCGCTGGGCTGTGCACCAGAGCAGTTGACCGGGCGAGTGGTGCGCACAGTCGAGCGGCGCGGCAAGTATTTGTTGGTGGCGCTTGATCAGGGTTGGCTGCTGCTGCACCTGGGCATGTCGGGCAGCCTGCTGTTTTCAAGCCATTTGCCGCCGCCCGGGGTGCATGACCACTTCGAGCTGGTGACCTCCAACGGCACGCTGCGCCTGCACGACCCGAGGCGTTTTGGTGCCGTGGTGTATGTCGATTCGCTGGCGGACCCACAAGCGCACAAGCTGCTCGGGCACCTGGGCATGGAACCCTTGTCGCCGGCGTTTGAGCTGGCCGCATTTGGAGCGGCGCTCAAGCAGCGCAAAACCGCCATCAAGCAGGTGTTGCTGTGCGGCGATGTGGTGGTGGGCGTGGGCAATATTTATGCCTCGGAGGCGTTGTTTCTGGCAGGTATTCGCCCCACTGCGCGCGCGGCAAGTTTGAGCCGGCCGCGCGTGGCGCGGCTGTACGGTGCAATTCGTGACGTGCTGACGCGGGCGCTCGAGAAAGGCGGCAGCACGCTGCGGGATTTCTCCAGTGCCAACGGAGAGTCGGGCCACTTTCAGCTTGATGCCATGGTCTATGGCCGGGTTGGTTTACCCTGCAAAGTTTGCGCCAGCCCAATCAAACTGATCCGCCAGGGGCAGCGTTCCAGCTTTTACTGCCCGGTCTGCCAGAAGCGTTGAACCGGCCAATTCAGCGGCACGCAGGTGCAAGGGTGCTATATTGAAACGCTCAGCACGCTCTGGAGGCACTTTGGCAACTTCATTCAACGAAAAATTTGACCAGCACGGCACCTGGCGGCGCGAGTTTGCGCTGCGCCTGAAGCTGTTGGCGCAGTGGCTGAAAGACCAGGACATGCTCGATGCGTCGGTGGAAGACCGGCTGCACCGGCTTGAATCGCAGATTCGGGTGGACAAGGTCATGGTGGCATTTGTGGCCGAGTTTTCACGCGGCAAATCTGAGTTGATCAATGCCGTGTTTTTTGCGGATTATGGGCGGCGCATCATGCCCGCGAGCGCCGGGCGCACCACGATGTGCCCGACCGAGATGGGTTATGACCCCGAGGTGCCACCGTGCCTGCGCCTGCTGCCCATTGAGACGCGCTTGCAGCCGCAGTCGCTGATGGAGTGGCGCATGGTGCCCGACAAATGGATCCACACCGCCCTGGAGGTGACCAACCCGAAACAGCTGGCCGAAGCCTTTGCCAAGGTCGCCGAGACGCGCCGGGTCACGCAGGACGAGGCCCGTGCGCTGGGCTTCTGGCACAACCAGTCGCCCGAACACAACCCGCTGCTGGACGCCGCGGGTCTGGTGGAGGTGCCCAAGTGGCGCCACGCCCTGATCAACATCGCCCATCCGTTGCTCAGGCAGGGCCTGGTGATTCTGGATACGCCCGGGCTGAACGCCATCGGTGCCGAGCCCGAGCTGACTGTCAGCCTGATCCCGCAGGCGCAGGCGGTGGTGTTCATTCTGGGTGCTGACACCGGTGTCACCCAGTCTGATCTGTCGATCTGGCGCGAACACCTGGTGGAAGACGACCAGGACATGGCAACGCGGCTGGTGGTGCTGAACAAGATCGACACCTTGTGGGACGCCATGGACAGCCCGCAGGAAGTGCAGGCGCAAATCGAAAAGCAAAAGCGCGACGCCGCCCAGGTGCTAGGTATCTCGGAGCAGCAGGTGGTGGCGGTATCGGCGCAAAAGGGCTTGATGGGCAAGGTCAGCAACGATGCGGCCCTGTTGCGCCGCAGCTGCCTGGGGGTGCTGGAGGAGGCCTTGAGCAAAGGCATCATGGGACGGCGGCAGAAGATCTTGGGTGCCGCGGTGGCGCGCGGCATCAGCGCCTTGCGTACCGAAACTGGTCGGGTGGTGCAGGTGCGCCGGCGCGACCTGACCGAGCAATTGATTGAGCTCAAGGGCTTGCAAGGCAAAAACAAGCCGGTGATCAAAGCCATGCGCGCCCGCATTGCGCAAGAGCAAGCTGATTTTGACGCGGCCGGAGTCAAGATTCATGCGGTGCGCTCGGTCCACCTGAAGTTGCTGCGCGAGATTTTTGGCTTGCTGGGCCCGCTCAACCTGCGCCAGGAAATGGCGCAATTGACGGCGGCGCTGAACCAGAAGGGTTTCAAGCTGGGCATCAAGCGCTCTTATGGCGATACGTTTGATCGCCTGCGGGTCAATATGGAGCAAGTCCACGTCAAGGGGCTGGAAATCCACACCATGTTGATCGCCACCTTCATGCAGCTCAATACCGAATACGGGTTTTCATTGCAAGCCCCCGACGAGCCGCAAGTCGCGTCCTATGTGAATGAACTGGGTTTGATTGAACGCAGTCATCTGCAATACCTGGGCATTGGCAACGCGTTCCGGTTGGCGCAACCTGAATTTGCACAAGCGGTGGTGCGGGCGCTGTCCACCCGCTTGCGCGGTGTCTATGAGACAGCGCTGGGTGATATTGAAACCTGGAGCAAGTCGGCGGCGTCCCAGCTCGATTCCCAATTGCGCGAACGGCGCAAGAACTTCGCGCGCCGCCTCGAAGCCATTGACCGCATCGCGCTGGCTTCCGAGAGTCTGGCCGAGCGCATTGCAGAAATCAATGCACGCAGTGCCGAACTCGACCAGGCCGAGCACAAGCTGGGGGAGCTGACCGATTACTTGCTGCAAATGACAACCCCCGACCGCTTTGGTGTGGCCATGAATGCCCAGCCAGCCTGAGTCTGGCGCGGGCGGTTTTTCGCTGGCATCGGCCGTGGTGCAATGGCAGCTGCAGCACGGCCGCCATGACCTGCCCTGGCAAGACACGCGTGACCCGTACCGTGTCTGGCTGTCCGAGATCATGTTGCAGCAGACTCAGGTGGCCACCGTATGCGACTATTACGCCCGGTTTTTGGCACATTTTGCTGATGTAGGCGTGCTGGCGCAGGCACCGCAGGCCGAGGTGCTGGCCTTGTGGGCCGGTTTGGGCTACTACAGCCGGGCGCGTCATCTGCATCGCTGCGCACAGGTGGTGGTGCAACAGTACGCGGGAGAGTTTCCCCAGCAGGCCGAAGTACTGCAGACTTTGCCAGGCATTGGCCGCTCCACCGCAGCAGCCATTGCGTCACTGTGCTTTGGCCAGCGGGTGGCGATTCTGGATGGCAATGTCAAGCGCGTGCTGACACGGTTTCTTGGCTTCGATGCTGACCTGGGGCAGGCCGCCCATGAGCGCCAATTGTGGGCCTTGGCCACCGAGCTGCTACCCAAAGAGGACCTGCAGCAGGCGATGCCACGCTATACACAAGGCTTGATGGACCTGGGTGCCACGCTGTGTACCCCCAAAAAACCAAATTGCGAGATCTGTCCACTACAGGTCGCGTGCCGCGCCAAGGCACAGGGCAAGACCGAACAATTTCCCGTCAAAACCCGCAAGCTCAAGCGCAGTGCGCAGTCAATCTGGCTGCTGTGGGCGCACGCCGAAGATGGCGCGCTGTGGCTAAGCCAGCGCCCGACACCCGGCGTGTGGGCTGGCTTGACGTGTTTTGCCCTGTTTGCTGACCGTGCAGCGTTGCTGGCGGCCTTGCCCGGCGGCCAGCACGTCACGGTGGTTGATCTGCCCGCCTTCAAGCATGTGCTGACGCACAAAGACCTGCTCCTGCACCCGGTGCGCGTGAAGTTGCCACGCACTTGCACTCCAAAGGCCGATGGCTGCTGGATCGGGCCAAGCCAGTGGCCAGGTTTGGGTTTTCCCGCACCAATCAAAAAGTTGCTGACACTCCCGGGTCCCATTTTCGGTGAGTTCTAGAAATTGATATGTTTTAGTGCTCTAGCCCTTATGGGGATTGCGCTTATAGCTATAAATAATATAAAAAATGGCTAGCGCTGAATTGGACGGGCATCCATCTCGCGGTGCCTTTTCAGCGTGACCCAATGGCTGCCAAAGCGCGCGGCCAACTGCTCGACCAGATAGACCGAGCGGTGCTGGCCACCGGTGCAGCCAATCGCCACCGTGACGTAGCTGCGGTGGTTTTGCGCCAGCGCCGGCAGCCAGTCGTCCAGAAACGTGCTGATGTGGGCCAGCATTCGTTGCACGTCACTTTCCTGTTGCAAAAAAGCCATTACCGGCGCATCCTGGCCGGTCAGGGCCCGTAAAGCGGGTTCGTAGTGCGGGTTGGGCAGCATGCGCACGTCAAACACGTAGTCGGCATCGGTGGGAATGCCGCGTTTGAACGCAAACGACTCGAAAACCAGGGTCAGTTGCTCGCCCGGAGCCTCGATGAAGGACTTGACATAGCTTTGCAGTTGCGTTGGGCGAATGATGCTTGAGTCGATCACGTGGGCTTGTCCGCGCAATTCGCTGAGCATTTCACGCTCCAGCTCGATGGCTTCGGTCAGTGCGTGGTGCTGATCCAGTGCCTGGTCGCTGATTTGCGACAAGGGGTGACGGCGGCGTGTTTCTGAAAAGCGCCGGATCAGGGTGTCGGTGGTGGCATCCAGAAACAGCGAGTCCACCTGAATGCCGCGCGCCTTGAGTTCGGCGAGTTGCTGCGGCACCAGCGGCAGCGCCTGCGCGCTGCGCACGTCCATGGCAATGGCGAGTTGCTTGCAATGACTGGTGCGCTCCAGCTCGACCAGCGGCAAGAACAGCTCGGGGGGCAGGTTGTCAACGCAGTAGAAGCCCAGATCTTCCAAGGCGTGCAGCGCAACGGATTTACCGGAACCCGCCATGCCGGTGATCAGCACGATCTGCAAAGGCGAAGTGGCAGGTGTCAGTCCTGGCGAGTAGTTGGGTGCAAGGTTTGGGTTCATGTCAGGCATCCTGAATTTTCAACATGTCTTGGGCGTGCGCCAGCGTGGTGGCCAAAATGCGCTCGCCACCAAGCATGCGTGCCAGCTCGGTCACGCGGGTATCGGCTTGCACAGGGTGCACTGAACTGAGGGTTGCGTTGCCTACCAACTGCTTGCGTACCACCAGATGCTGGTTGGCACAGGCCGCCACCTGAGGCAGGTGGGTGACGGCCAGAACCTGGCGGTCGCGCCCGAGCTGGCGCATCAGCTGTCCCACGGTTTCTGCCACGGCCCCGCCGACACCGGCATCGACCTCGTCAAAAATCAGCGTTTGCGCGGTGCCCAACTGGCTGGTGGTGACCGCAATGGCCAGCGCGATGCGCGACAGCTCGCCGCCCGAGGCCACCTTGTTGACCGGGCGCGGCGTGCTGCCGGCGTGTCCGGCCACCAGGAAACTGATGTCGTCGAGCCCGCTTTGCAGCGGTTGCGCTGACGCCTGGATCTGCACCTCAAACCTTCCACCCTGCATGCCCAGCCCCTGCATCGCCGTGCTGATGGTTTTGCCCAGTGCGATGGCGGCGCGGCGGCGGGCTTGGGTGAGTTGGGTGGCTTCCTGAAGATAGCTTTGCCAGGCTGCCTGCTGGGCCTGCTCCAGCGCCTGCAGGTCGGCATTCGCATCGAGCGTTTTCAGCGCTTGCTGCCAGTGCAACAGCAACTGCGGAAGTTCGTCGGGCAAACGCTTGTAGCGCCGCGCCAGTGCCACCCACAGGCCCATGCGCTCGTCGAGTGCTGCCAGCCGGTCCGGGTCAGGCTCGGTCTTGCGCAGGTACGCGCGCAGCGTGCGCACGGCGTCTTCAGCCTGTGCCAGACTGGAGGCTAAAACATCTGTCAGCCCTTTGAATACGGGCTCAATGTGCTCTTGTTTGTGAAGCAAGTCGTGCGCCTGACCGAGGCGCGTGGTGGCGCTTTGGTCATCCTCGTCGAGCAAGGACACAGCGGCCTGCGCCGCCTCCAACAGGGCCTGGGCATGCGAGCGCCGGGTGTGCTCGGCGTTGAGCTCCGGCCATTCGTCAGCCTGCGGCGAGAGCTTTTCAAGCTCGCCAATTTGCCAGGCCAGGCGTTCGCGCTCCTGTTGCAGCGAGTCTTGCGCTCCGCGGGCCTGTGTCAGCCGCTCTTGCGCCTCGCGCCACTGCTGCCAGCATGCTGCAACGGCCGTACAAGAGACTTGCGCGTAGGCATCGAGCAAGCCACGCACGGCATCGGCGCGCGTCAGGCTTTGCCAGGCGTGCTGGCCGTGGATGTCGAGCAGTTGTTCGCCAATGGCGCGCAATTGCGTCGCGGTGGCCGGGCTGCCGTTGATCCAGGCACGGCTTTTGCCTTGTGCATCCACTGTTCGGCGCAGCAACAAACCCGCATCGGCTGGTGCAGCACTGGCCGGGTCCATCTCGAATCCGGCATCGTCGAGCCAGCGGGCAATGTCGGGCGTGGTGTCAAATTCAGCGCTGACCTCGGTGCGGCTGGCCCCTTCGCGGATCATGGTCAGGTCGGCGCGGCCCCCGGTGACCAGTTGCAAGGCGTCGATCAGGATGGATTTACCCGCTCCGGTCTCGCCGGTCAGCACGGTAAACCCAGTATTGAACTCAAGTTCCAGGTTGCTGACGATGACAAAGTCGCGCAACACCATGCGTTTCAGGCTCACGTTGAGACCACTCCTTCGTTCCAGTGCATCTTTTCGCGCAAGGTGTCGTAGTATGACCAGCCCAGCGGGTGCAAAAAGCGGACATGGTGCTCTGACAGGCTGACTTCAATGCGATCGCCGTGCATCAGCGATGCCAACGATTGCATGTCAAAGCTGGCGCTGGCATCGCGTCCGGCGACGATTTCAATCGCGATGTGCGCCGTGTTGGCCAAAACGATCGGCCGGTTTGACAGGGTATGCGGGGCAATCGGTACGATCACCCAGCCCGGTATCGACGGATGCATCAGCGGGCCTCCGGCCGACAGCGCGTAGGCGGTCGATCCGGTGGGGGTGGCGATGATCAGGCCATCGGCGCGCTGGTTGGCGACAAAATGCCCATCCACCTCAACGCGCAACTCCACCATGCCCGAGGCCGCGCCACGGTTGACCACCACGTCATTCATCGCCATCGCGGTGAACACACAGTGGCCATCGCGCATCACGCGCGCATTCATCAGGCTGCGCTGGTCTTCCACATATTCGCCTTGCAGCATGCGGGCCAGACTGGCCGGAAAGCTGTGGTAGGGCACATCGGTGATGAACCCTAGGCGGCCCTGGTTGATGCCGATCAGGGGCACACCGTAAGCCGCCAGCTGACGGCCAATGCCCAGCATGGTGCCGTCGCCGCCCACCACCAGGCCCAGATCGCACTGCGCGCCGATTTGTGCCACGGTCAGGGACTGGTAGCCTTCCAGCCCCATGTTCAGTGCGGTGTCGTGCTCCAACACCACGTCGCAGCCTTGCTCGTGCAGGAAAACGGCAACGGCTTCGAGCGCCGTGCGCGCATTGGTGTGCGACAAAGCCGTGGTCAAGGTCTGGTATTTGCCGATCAGTGCGACCTGCTGGAATTTGGGAGTCATGCGTAAATTACATCATTAAAATGAAAGCATGCTCGACGACCGTGCCAAGTTATTGCTCAAAGCGCTGGTGGAGCGCTACATTGCCGACGGGCAACCGGTGGGCTCGCGCACGCTGTCCAAGGCGTCCGGTCTGGACCTGTCGCCGGCAACCATCCGCAACGTGATGTCAGACCTGGAAGAGTTGGGTCTGATCGTCAGCCCGCACACCTCGGCCGGACGCGTGCCTACAGCGCGCGGCTACCGGCTGTTTGTCGATACCATGCTCACGGTGCAGCGCGGCCAGCTGGGTACGCATCACCTGGCACCTGATCAGCCGCAAAAGGTGATTTCCAATGCGGCGAACCTGCTCTCCAGCCTGTCGCAGTTTGTTGGCATCGTGGTGGCACCCAGGCGCACCTCGGTGTTTCGGCACATCGAGTTTTTGCGGCTGTCGGACCGCCGCTTGCTGGTCATCATCGTGTCGCCCGAGGGCGATGTGCAAAACCGGGTGCTCTTCACCGAGGTTGATTACGCGCAGGCAGAGTTGGTGGAGGCGGCGAACTACCTGAACGCCAACTATGTGGGTCTGGCCATCGAGCAGGTGCGCGAGCGCCTCAAGGCCGAGGTGGATTCACTGCGTGCTGAGATCGCCAGCCTGATGAACGCGGCCGTCACGGCCAATTCAGAGGTGTTGACCGATGTGCAGGACGAGGTCATCATTTCGGGCGAACGCAATCTGCTGTCGGTCAGTGATTTTTCCAATGACATGAGCCATTTACGCCGGGCTTTTGGCCTGTTTGAGCAGAAGGCCCAGCTGATGCGCCTGCTTGACGTGACGGGGCAGGCCGAAGGCGTGCGGATTTTTATTGGCGGCGAAAGCCAGGTGGTGCCGTTTGAAGACCTGTCCATCGTCAGCGCGCCCTACGAGGTGGACGGTCTGGTCGTCGGCACGCTGGGTGTGATCGGCCCAACCCGCATGGCGTATGACCGGATGATCCAGATTGTGGATATCACCGCCAAACTGGTCAGCAACGCGCTGAGCCACCACAAGTAATCCGGCGCTTGTCGCCGATTGGATGAACTTGTCCAGCGGGTCGGGCTGCAGCTGCCTGGCGTAAAAATTCTGTCGGCAGTGGAATTCGTTGCTGGTTTTCAGTGGTGTAATGTGCAGGTGAATGGGCCGTTAGCTCAGTTGGTTAGAGCAGAGGACTCATCAAAATGGTGACCACAGAAAGTAATTTTTGTGCGCAAACCGGGTGAACTCAAGGAAACCTTAGGTGTTGTGCCATGGCAACCTTGAGCCAAGTCCGCAGAAGGCAGATCGCAAGATCGGTATGCGGAAAGGTGCAGAGACTAGGACGTGAGGAGCCAATCCGATAAGCGTCCCGCGAGCGCCCGGCACCCCAACAGTTCGGCTGTGGGTGATGAAATAGTCCTGGGAGTGGGGAAACTCACGCAAACCGGAATCCTTTGGTCGTAGGTTCAAGTCCTACACGGCCTACCATTCATAAGTCGCAAGCGAAGTCGAAGCGGGGTCGTTCCGATTGATCGCCGACATTTCTCCGAAGGGAATTGACCTTAAACAGGTGTAGCGCAACTACGGCTGTGCTGCCAGGCTGTCGCAATCGGCACCGCCCGTACCCCTCACCTTGAGCGTCATGGCCTGGTTTTCAGCCAGGTCTGACCAGCGTGCAGCGCTGAGATCGCAGCTCCAGTCACGACCTTTGGCTGAGCGCAACGTCACCCAGTAGGTCTCGCGTCGCGTACCCAGGCGTTCTGCGCCAAGCTGCTGGCGGCCCAGCAGCGTGTTGGCCACCAGGGGCTCGGGCCAGGTGGGCATCAGACTGGCCCCACCCGAGCGCTGATCGGTTCGTGCCAGTTGCCAGCGGTTGATGCGGTAGCTGCATTTGCTGTCAAACACGGGTTCATTGCGGTAGCGCGTGCTGCATTCCCGGCGTTTGGTGAACGTACCGTCGCCCATGTCAGCGCGCACATCGACGCAGTCCTGGCCGTCAGCCACCTGGCGCGTGCTGCGCTGCTCGCGCGTGCGGCTGACCGCGTAGGCATCAGACGGCATGGCATCGCACCAGTCAGAAGCCCGCACGGCGCTGAAGCGCTCCACCTCGATGCTGCGGCTCCAGCTTTTTTCAACCAGCTGGACGCGCTCGTCGTGTTTGCTGGAAAACAGGTAAGTCAGCGCCGCGCCCGCCAGCAGTACCAGCAGCAACACAATCTTCAACCATGGCACGCCCGGTCGGGGTGTTTGCGGCAGTGGCGGTATGGGCGCAACGGGGACTTCAACTGCCGGCTTATCCGGCATGCGCTGGACTTCCTTGTTGCCGTCTTTGGGTGCCCCACAATTGCCACAGAAAGCCGCCTGCGCCGAATTGGGAGTCTCGCAATAGGCGCAGGCCCAATCAGCACCCACGTAGCGGTGGTTTTTGGCCTCGACCTCCTGACCGGGTGCCGGAAAGTAACGCCGTGTCGGGTCTTGCGCCGCCCCACATGAGGGGCAGTGCCGGTGCACGGTGCCCAGCAGGCCACGCGCGTCGCACTGCGGACAATCCCACAACATTTCAAAGTATTGTTCTGCCATGCGTGCAATTATGCTGGCGTGTGGGCCAGCCGCAACAGGTCAACCGGGGCGTAACGTGCGGCGGTATTGCATGGCCTCGGCCACATGGCTGACCTGGGTGGTGCGGGCAGCGGCCAGGTCGGCAATGGTACGCGCCACCTTCAAGGCGCGGTGGGTGCTGCGGGCCGACCAGCCCAGTCGGGTGGCGGCCACATTCAAGAATCTGGCGGCGGCTTCGTCAAGCAGCACAAACTGGTCGATCTCCTGGCCTTGCAGCGCGTGATTGGGCTTGCCCTGGCGATCGGTGGCGCGCTGGCGTGCGGCCGTGCAGCGTGCGCGGATGAGATCGCTGGATTCACCCGGTGGCGATGCCAGCAACTCGTGTGACGGCACCGCCGGCACTTCCACATGCAGGTCGATGCGGTCCACCAGCGGTCCGCTGAGCTTGCTTTGGTAGCGCAGCACCTGGTCGGGCGTGCAGTGGCAGGCCTTTTGGGTTGAGCCCAGGTAGCCGCAGGGGCAGGGGTTCATGGCACCGATCAGCTGAAAACGTGCCGGAAACTCAGCCCGCCGGGCCGCGCGTGAAATGGTGATGTGGCCTGTTTCCAACGGTTCGCGCAGCGCCTCCAGCGCCGCTCTGGGAAACTCTGGCAGTTCGTCAAGAAACAGCACACCGTGGTGCGCCAGCGATATTTCGCCCGGCCGTGGTGGTGAGCCACCACCCACCAGCGCCACCGCACTGGCCGTGTGGTGCGGGTGGCGCGTCGGCCGCTGTGCCCATTGGCTGAGCGAAAAGCTGCCACCCAGACTGGCCACGGCAGCACTTTGCAAGGCTTCATCGGTGGTCATGGGCGGCAGCAGGCCGGCAAAGCGCTGCGCCAGCATGGATTTGCCCGAACCCGGCGGCCCCACCAGCAGCAGACTGTGGCCGCCAGCCGCTGCAATTTCGAGTGCCCTTTTGGCACCGAGCTGGCCTTTGACATCGGCCAGATCCAGGTAGTCGGCCAACTGCAGCACGGGCGCGACCTCCACGCGCTGCCAGCCCGCAGCATCGTCACGACCCATCGGCTGCGGTACCGGGCCGTCTGAAGTCTGCGGCTGAAAATGCTGCACCACATCAAGCAGGTGCTGCGCCCGATAGACCTGCGCGGTGGGCACCAGGGCCGCTTCTTCAGCGTTGCCCACAGGCAACACCAGGCGCGTCACGACCTTGCCCGCATGCAGCGCCAGGCTCATGGCCAGGGCCCCGCGCACCGGCCGCAGGTCGCCCGACAGCGACAGCTCGCCAGCGAATTCGTAGCCGTTGAGTTGCGCTGCGTCGATCTGCCCGCTGGCGGCCAGGATGCCCAGCGCAATCGGCAAATCAAAGCGGCCGGAGTCTTTGGGCAAATCGGCGGGTGCCAGGTTGACGATGATGCGTTTGTTGTTGGGAAACTCCAGCCCAGAGTTCTGGATGGCCGAGCGCACCCGTTCGCGCGCTTCTTTCACTTCAACATCCGCTAGCCCCACCAGGGTAAAGCTGGGCAGCCCATTGGAGAGATGAACTTCGACGGTCACCGCTGCTGCCTCCAGTCCCAGCAGCGCCCGACTTTGCACCAAAGACAGACTCATGTGAATTCCTTGCTTAAAAAGGTGCGCAATCGTCCGCGCGGCCTGAAAACCATGCACTACGATGGTGCATACTGTATTTTTGTACAGATATCTTACTGCAATCCGGATGGCTTGTGAGGCCATTCAAAGAACGACGCCGTTGTGTGAGGAGTGGCACGAACCCTGCTTAATGGTGTGGACATCACCGACTCTTCCCCATCCGTCCCCCACAGGAGAACCTATGAAACTTGTCACTGCCATCATCAAACCCTTCAAGCTCGACGAGGTGCGCGAAGCACTGTCCAGTATCGGCGTGCAGGGCATTACCGTGACCGAAGTCAAAGGCTTTGGTCGTCAAAAGGGCCATACCGAGCTGTACCGTGGCGCCGAATACGTGGTCGATTTCCTGCCAAAAGTGAAGATCGAAGCCGCGGTGGATGACGCTCTGGTCGATCAGGTGGTGGAAGCCATCGAAGGTGCCGCACGCACTGGCAAGATCGGCGACGGCAAGATTTTTATCACCACCGTTGAACAAGTCATTCGCATCCGCACCGGTGAAACCGGCAAGGAAGCGCTCTAAAAGCCCGGCAGGACCGACCCACTGAACCTCACCGACAGGAAATCCCATGAAAAAACTATTTGCATCTCTAGCGCTGGGCATCAGTTTGCTGCTTGGCAACGCCGCTGTCATGGCGCAAGCGCCGGCTACGCCAGCTTCCGAAGCGGCCCCTGTGGCCTCTGCCGCCGCGCCGGCGGTATCTGAGGCCCTGCCGGCCGATGCAGCCGCTCCGGCAGCAGCCGCTGCTGCCAGCGAAGCCGCCCCGGCGGCCGCAGCACCGGCCCCGGTGCCTAACAAGGGTGACACCTCGTGGATGATGCTTTCCACACTGTTGGTCATCATGATGGCGGTACCCGGTCTGGCGCTGTTTTACGGCGGCCTGGTGCGCTCCAAGAACATGCTGTCCATCCTGATGCAGGTGATGGTCACGTTCTCGCTGATCGTCGTGCTGTGGTTCATTTACGGCTACAGCCTGGCGTTTACCGAGGGCAACGCGTTTTTTGGCGGCTTTGACAGGCTGTTCATGAAAGGTGTCTGGGACAACTCGGCGGGCACATTTGCCAACGCGGCCACCTTCAGCAAGGGTGTCTATATTCCTGAAATTGTGTTTGCCGCCTTCCAGGCCAGCTTTGCCGCCATCACATGCACGCTGATCGTCGGTGCTTTTGCCGAGCGCATGAAGTTCTCTGCCGTGCTGCTGTTCTCTGTGCTGTGGTTCACCTTCAGCTATGCGCCTATCGCTCACATGGTGTGGTTCTGGATGGGCCCCGATGCCTACAGCGGCAAGGACGTGGTTGACGCGATGAACGCCAAGGCCGGTTATCTGTGGCAGTCGGGCGCGCTGGACTTTGCTGGCGGTACCGTGGTGCACATCAACGCTGCCGTGGCAGGCTTGGTGGGTGCCTTCATGGTGGGCAAGCGCATTGGCTACGGCAAAGAGTCCATGGCCCCTCACAGCCTGACGCTGACGATGGTGGGTGCGGCCCTGCTGTGGGTGGGCTGGTTTGGCTTTAACGCCGGCTCGGCCCTGGAAGCCAATGGCTTTGCAGCGCTGGCGTTTGTCAACACCTTCCTGGCCACGGCGGCTGCGGTGCTGGCCTGGTGTGTGGGTGAAGCGCTGATGCGCGGCAAGGCTTCCATGCTGGGTGCAGCGTCAGGTTGCGTGGCAGGCCTGGTGGCCATCACCCCGGCTTGCGGCAATGTCGGTATCGGTGGCGCGCTGGTCATTGGCCTGCTGTCTGGTTTTGCCGGTCTGTGGGGCGTGAACGGCCTGAAGAAGATGCTCGGTGCGGATGACTCGCTCGACGTGTTTGGCGTGCATGGCGTCTGCGGCATCATGGGTGCCATCCTGACTGGCGTGTTCAACAGCCCATCACTCGGCGGCCCCAGCGCTGTCGCTGACTGGACCACGGTCACGATGATCGCCGGCGCTGACTATTCGATTGCCAGCCAGGTCTGGATTCAGACCAAGGCCGTGCTGACCACGGTGATCTGGTCGGGTGTGGTGTCGTTCATCGCCTACAAGATTGTGGACCTGACGATTGGTCTGCGGGTCAGCGAAGAAGCTGAACGCGAAGGTCTGGACATCACCTCCCACGGTGAAGCGGCTTACGGCCGTTAACCACTGCAGTGGCAGCCGGCAAGACGGGCTGCCACCGCTTCTTCAAAGTTGATTGTTTTCTTGACCAGTTTTCGTACCTTGTTTCCTTGAGAGTTGGCCCCCCGCAGTTTGATTGCTGCGGGGGGTCTTTTTTATCTGCGCAAGGCGTTTGTGGCAGCCAGCAGCATGGCTTGCAGGGCAGGTTGCAACTGGCTGGCACGCGCTGGCACAAACGCAAACGGTGCCGACTCATGCATGTAGAGGTACTGGCACAGCTCCAGCTGGATGGCGTGGATGCCCTGCGCTGGCTGGCCATAGTGGCGCGTGATGTAGCCCCCTTTGAAGCGGCCGTTGACCACTTGGCTCCAGCTTGAGTGGCTGACCTGCGCCAGCGCTGCCGCCAGCACGGCGGGGGCGCAACTGCTGCCGCTGGCAGTGCCAAAGTTCAGGTCGGGCAATGGGCCGTCAAACAGGCGCGGCAGCACGCTGGCAATTGAGTGCGCATCCCATAGCAACACCTGCCCGTGCAACTGCTGCAGGCGCGCCAATTCGGCAGCCAGTGCGTCATGGTAGGGTTGCCAAAAAGCGATGCGCCGGCGCTCAATTTCTGCGGCATCGGGTGTCTGTCCTGGCAGGTACAGCGGTTCACCGCGAAAGGTTTCGGTGGGGCACAGGCCGGTGGTGGTCTGGCCGGGGTACAGACTCTCGCCGCCGGGCGGGCGGTTCAGGTCAATCACATAGCGTGAATAGTGGGCCCTGAGCACCGAAGCGCCGATGGCGCTGGCAAAGTCGTACAACTGCGCCATGTGCCAGTCGGTATCGGTCAACCGGGCAGCCTCGGGGGTCATGTGTGCGGCAATGTCCGCGGGTAGCAGCGTGCCCGGATGCGGCATTGAGATCAGCAGCGGCAGGCTGCCCTGTTGCAGCTGCCAGGGGGGTGGGGAAGCAGGCGTGGTGGTCATGATGGGGGTTGTGAAGAAGTTCAACGCGGTCAAATCAAAGGGCGCTTAAGCCCCGTCAGGAAAAAAATCAAATGTGTCAGTGCCTAGCCTGGGCCAGGCGGCCAGTATTTCAAGGGCCGTGGTTTGCTGCATCACCAGGCGCGTGACACGGGCAATGTCGTCGCTGAGTTGCTGCCACTCGCCGCGCTGTGCCAGCAGAAAAAACGTTCGCTGGCCCAGGGTGGACGGCGCCAGCGCAAACACCGCCACCTGGCCCATGAAGTGGCGTGACTGCCACAGGCACAGTGGCGTGCTGATGGCCCAACCCAGGCCGGCGGCCACCAGGCTGAGCATCGGGTCGGTGGCATCGAGCTCAAAACGTCGCTCGGCCTGCACTCCGATATGGCGCAAATACAGCTCCACCTGCTGCCCGATGGCTGAGCGCACGCTGTAGCGAATCAGCGGCAGGCGGGCGCTCAGCTCCGACAAGCCCGGCGGTGGCAACGCCGGCGCATCGGCCGCAGCGCCATGCACCCAGGACAGGGGTAGCACCAGTACAAAGCGCTCGGCAAACAACGGCCGCTGCACCAAGCGGGGGTGTGCGGCACCGGCATCGGTGCAAATCACCAGGTCCAGCTCGCGCGCCAGCAACTGCGCCAGCAAGTTGGCCGTCAACCCTGACCACAGGTACAGCTCGCGCGCGTCGCCTGACAGGGCGCGGATCAGCGCTGGTCCCACGGTGGCGGCGAACGAATCCACACAGCCCAGTCGAATGCTGGGGTGGCCGCTCAAGCCCCCCTGGCGCACCCGCTCGGTGACGCTGGCAGCGTGGCTGAGCAAATCCTGCGCCAGTGTACGCAGGGTGCGCCCGGCGTGCGTGAGCTGCGCCGGGCGCACGTCGCGGTCGAGCAGAGCGCAGCCCATGTCAGCCTCCAGCCGTTTGATCAGCTGGCTGACCGCGCTTTGTGACACCCCCAGCCGGGCGGCTGCCAGTGTCATGGAATTGGCCTCGCTGAAAGCCACAAAGGTCTGCAAGGCCTGCAGGTCAAGCACAGGGGTTTGGGACATGGCGAAATGGTAGCAAATGCGCCAGCGGTCCTCTTGGCATCACGTCAACTTATGCTGAAGATAAATATTTCAAATGCTGGCGCGCATGGTGCGTTGCTTGCATACGCTGCTGGCACATTGACTCAATGAAAGTTTGCCATGCAAAGTTATGACGTGATCGTGATCGGTGCCGGGGTCATCGGCTGTTCGGTGGCTTACCACCTGTCGCGCCTGGGCGCCAAAAGCGTGCTGGTGCTGGAGCAAAGCCAGATTGGCGCGGGCACTACCTCGCAGTCGTCGGGGATTTTGCGCACCCATTACTCGGTGCCGGAAAACGTGGCATTGGCCAAAGACTCGTGGCGCGTGTTCACCGACTTTGCCAATTACCTGGGCGACGACGATGCCGCCGCCGGCCTGGTGAAGTGCGGCTACCTGATCGCCGCGCCCGACGGCGCCAAGCTGCAACCGCTGGCCGACGCGCTCAAAGCTCAGCAGGCGCAGGGCATTGCGGTGCATCTGCTGGACCGCCAGCAAGCCGAGACACTGTTGCCCATTGCCAGCCTGGACGACGCCGCACTGATCGGCTACGAGCCAGAAGCCGGTTTTGCCGATGCTTACCTGGTAGCCACCAGCTTTGCCCGCAGCGCGCGCCAGGGCGGGGTGAAGATCATGGAAGGCGTCACCGTCACCCAATTGGTGCGTGACGGCAACCGCGTGGTGGGTGTGGAAAGCAGCGCCGGCAACTTTCGCTGTGGCACGCTCATCAGCACGCAAAACATTTGGGCGGCGCAATTGCAAGACTGGGTTGGCCTGCCAATGCCGGTCAAGCCCGAGCGCCACACCGTGCTGGCCCTTGAAGGGCCGCAACCCTACAGCTTTGCCATGCCGGTGTTCAAAGACCTGGGCAGCCCGGGCATGTTGTATTGCCGCAGTTATGGCGGCACGCAAATGCTGGTCAGCGAAGGCACCGTCGGCGAGACGCTGGCCGATCTGGACAACGAACAGGGCGATGTGTCGCTGGACTACATCGTGAGCATTGGTGAACAGGCGGCAGCGCGCTTCCCGAGCTTTGCCGAAGCTGGCCTGGCCTCCTCGTGGACCGGCGTGTATGACGTGACACCCGACTGGAACCCGGTGCTCGGGCGCATTCCGGGGATCGATGGCGTGGTGGTGGGTTATGGATTTTCCGGCCACGGCTTCAAGCTGTCGCCCGCCGTTGGGCGGGTGCTGGCGCAAGAGGCGCTGGGTCTCACGCCAGACATCTCGCTGGCTCCCTATGCCTACGAGCGCTTTGCCAGCGGGCATTTGCTGGTGGGCAAATACGGGCTGGGCGCGGTATCGTGATGGTTTCTGAGGCCGACTTGGTGCGCATCTTTGCGCTGGCGGATGTGCCACCCGAGCCTTGGCGCAATGGCCAGGGTGTGACCCGCACGCTGGCCACAGGCTGCCGTGGTGGGCCAGCGCTTGTCCCCACACCCGTTGCCAAAGAGCACACTGGCAATATGCCCGCCAGCGACCCTGCTGCAACTGACCCCGAAGCAGTTGCCTGGCATTGGCGCGTCAGTGTGGCCACCATCGTGCAAGACGGGGCTTTTTCTTGCTTTGCCGGGGTGGATCGCATCAGCATGCTGATCGCAGGGCATGCCCTGACACTGCAGGATGCCAGCGGCCAGACGGTGCTGCATCTGGGTCTGCACCAGAGCGCCAGCTACCCTGGCGAGACGGCGCTGGTGGCGCGCTGCAGCGGCGCACCGTTGCAGTGCCTGAATGTGATGACCCGGCGCACGCACGCGGCGGCGCGCTTCCGGCTGGTCACCCACCGCGCAGTGCTGCGCGGTGAATGTGTCGCGCTGGTGCTGCAAGGGGCTTTTTGTGTGCGCACCGTCTCACCCAATGAATACATAAAAAATATGCCTCTAGCCCATGTTCTGTATGCGCTACCAGCTATTGACATGATAGTAGAGGCCAACCAGCCAGGCAGCCTGCTTGCGTTGGTCGAGTTGTCGCGCTGAAAGTGCACGCGATTGCAAAAGGCGGTGCCATTCGCGGCTGGCGCCCCATGGGACAATCTGCGCCATGCACATCCTATTTGAAGAAACCGGAAAATTTCTGGCCGGCCGCATCCTGTCGGAGGCCGATGCCTCGGCGCAGGTGGAACTCGACAGCGGCAAGCGCGTCAAGGTCAAAACGGCCAACATGCTGCTCAAGTTTGACAAGCCCGAGCCGGCGCAACTGATGGCCGCCGCGCAGGCGGTCAAGGCCGGCATCGAGCTGGAAATGGCCTGGGAATTTGCGCCTGAGGATGAGTTTGGCTTTGCCGACCTGGCGCGCGATTATTTTTCAGAACACGCCTCTCTTGCCGAGCAGGCCGGTATGTTGCTGGCGCTGTTTGAGTCGCCGCACTACTTCCGCCGGGCTGGCAAAGGGCGTTTTCGCAAGGCTTCGGCCGACATCCTGGCGCAGGCGCTGGCCGCCATCGAGAAGAAAAAGCTGATTGCTGCGCAGATTGACGCGTGGGTCAAAGAACTCGCCGAAGGCGTTTGCCCAGCTGCAATCCGCGACCAGCTGTACAAAATCCTGTTCAAGCCCGACAAAAACGCGCCTGAATACAAGGCAGTGGTCGAGGCCTCACGCGCCACGCACCTGGGCCCGCTGGACTTGCTGATCAAGGCCGGTGCCATCGACTCACCCTACCAGTTCCACTGGCGGCGCTTTTTGCTGGAAAACTTTGCCAAGGGTACCGGTTTTGCCAAGCTGGAAGCCCCGCTCATCACCGACGAGCTACCCCTGTCCAGCGCCCGCGCGTTCTCGATTGACGACTCGGCCACCACCGAGATTGACGATGCACTGTCCGTGCAAGGTCTGGGCACGGGCACGGTGCTGCTCGGCATCCACATCGCCGCCCCCGGTCTGGCCATCAAACCCGGCAGCGCCATTGACCAGCTGGGCCGCGCCCGCTTGTCCACGGTCTATATGCCGGGCTACAAGATCACCATGCTGCCCGACGAGGTGGTGCAAAAGTACACGCTGACCGAGGGCTGCGACTGCCCTGCCGTGTCGCTGTACGTCACGCTCGACGAGGCCACGCTGGAGATCAAGGCCACAGAGACCAAGCTGGAACGGGTGCACATCGGAGCCAACCTGCGCCATGACCAGCTCGACAACATCGTCACGCTGGAATGGCTGGAAAACCCGGCGTTTATGCATGATATTGACCCGCAGCCCTTGCTGAATAAGCGCGAGAAGCTCTCATTTTTGCATCGCCTGGCAAAAGACCTGAAAGCCAAGCGTGAAGTGGTGCGCGGCAAGCCGGAAAATTTCAACCGGCCCGATTACAACTACCGGCTGGTCGGCAACGACGGCGCTGAGCCGCAAGGCACCGAGCAAGTGCAAATCAGCATCCGCCAGCGCGGTGCGCCACTGGATTTGATTGTGTCGGAGGCCATGATCCTGGCCAACAGCACCTGGGGCGGCTGGATGGCCGAGCTGGGTGTGCCCGGCATTTACCGCAGCCAGGCCAGCATGGCCCCGGGTGTGAAAGTACGCATGGGCACCAAGGCGCTGCCGCACGCCGGCATTGGCG
>JAIFMT010000062.1 GCA_020048295.1 Rhodoferax sp. | reverse complement strand
TACAAGATCATGGCAAAGAATTCGGATGCCGACGACCAGACCGTCATCCCATTCATTCCCAATGCAGCCCAGCGCAGATTGATGTCTCGCCTATGGCACAGAAATATTATTTGCAAGGCCCGTCAATTGGGCTTCACCACGCTTGTTGCAATTCTCTGGCTGGACCATGCGCTGTTCAATGCCGATCAGCGCTGCGCCATCATTGCCCAAGACAAAGACGCTGCTGAAAACATCTTCAGGGACAAGGTAAAACTGGCCTACGAGCGCTTGCCAGAAGCAATGCGTGCTGATATGCCACTGGCGCGAGATAGCGCCTCTGAGCTTCTTTTTGCGCACAACAACAGCAGTGTGAGGGTGGCGACAAGCGTCCGGTCAGGCACACTGAACCGGCTTCATGTTTCTGAGTACGGCAAGATTTGCGCCAAGTACCCAGACAAGGCGGTCGAAGTGGCAACCGGCTCGCTGCCAGCCGTTCCGCTTGATGGTGTTTGCATCATTGAGTCAACCGCAGAGGGTGCTGAAGGAGACTTCTACGAAAAAACCAAACGGGCCATTGAGCTTGATCAGTCTGGCGTGAAGCTGACGCAGAAGGATTTCAGGCTGCATGCCTACTTTTGGTGGATGGAGCCGGGTTACAGAATTGAGACAGACGTTATTCTGACAAGTAGCGACCGCGAGTATTTCGACACGGTTGAGAATCAAACAGGCACAACGCTGGACCGGCAGCAGCGCAATTGGTACGTCAGCACGCGAGACAGCGAGTTTGGCGGCGACCCCGAGAAGATGTGGGCTGAATATCCAAGCACGATTACCGAGCCGTTTCAGGTGAGCACCGAAGGAACGTATTACGCAGTGCAACTGGCTGCGATGCGCAAAGAAGGCCGCTTGTGCCATGTCCCGCATGTTGTTGGCATTCCTGTGAATACGTTTTGGGACATTGGCAACAGCGACGGCACAGCAGTCTGGTTTCACCAGCGCATTGGCTTTGAGGACCGCTTCATCAACTTCATTGAAGGCTGGGGCGAGAGCT
The DNA here is from genome assembly GCA_020048295.1 of Rhodoferax sp. The sequence goes on along the minus strand of JAIFMT010000062.1, from coordinate 8,040 downwards.
ACAGCTACTACGTTCGCCAAATGCAGGCCATGGGCTACGTTTGGGGTACGCACTACCTACCGCACGATGCAGCGCACAAACGCCAGCAAGGGCACAAGGTGGCCTCGCCAGAGGATGAATTGCGCGAAATGGACGTCGGCGGCAACTGGGAGATTGTCCCAGTCGTGGACGAAGTGATTCATGGCATTCAAAAGACACGCGACAAGTTCGGCTCGATGTTCTTCGACCAAGAGAAGTGCGCTCTTGGCATTGCGCACTTGAGCAACTACCGAAAGACGTGGGACAAGCAACGCGGAGCCTGGAAGATTCACACGCCATCCAAGATCGACGGGCATTCTGAAGCGGCTGACGCACTGCGCCAGTTTGCGCAAGGTTATCAAGCGCCAAGGCTGATTGAAGGCAAGGCAAAAACACAACGCAACTGGAGAGTGTCATAGATGAGCAGCATATTGGGCGCAACCGGCCAGAACTGGGTTGAATGTGGCGGTGAACGATCTTGGGAGCAGCGCATCAAGGGCGACATTTGCGTGTCCTATCAGTGGCTGCACGCTGGCAAGAAGGAGCCGCAAGCCTGCATGGTGCTGTTTCCGACTGTGCCCAAGCTCGACGGCGGCGCTTACGCAATACCGCAGGACAACGCCTACGAGTATGGCGACACCAAAGGCAACCCAACGCCTTACCTTCTGACGGCGGCAATGAATGCAGCGACAAGCATGGGGTTCTTTGCCGATCAGTCAACAGTCTTCAGGATTGTGGACATCATCATTGAAGGATTGCCTGACCTGATCCGAATGCCAAGCGACCAGCCTGGCCATCTTGACATGAAGCGTGCCAATCTTGGGATTGAAGCAACAGCCAAGGTCAATGGCCGCGTTATGTATGAGGAGTTGATCTAATGTTCGGCCCATCAAACGACGATCCTGTTGACGTTGGCTCACTTCCAGAACGTCAAGTCATCAACCCGGAATCGCTGCCGGATGACGACACCAGCAAGCGACACGCCACACTGATGACCGCGCTTAAGGACGAGCGTGACTTGCAAGGTGAAGAGCGCATCCAGATGGCCATCGACAACGATTACTACGATCACTTGCACTGGCGCGAAGAGGATGCACAGATTCTGATGGACCGTGGGCAAGCGCCATTGGTGTTCAACGAGTCACGCCAGACCATTGATTGGGTGTGTGGTGTGCAAAAGCGAATGCGAATGGATGAGCACATCCTGCCACGCGAACAAGCTGACCAGCAAAGCGCAGAAATCAAGAGCAAGGTGTTCAAGTACGTCAGCGATGCCAACCTGTCACAGTGGCATGAGTCAAAGGCCTACAAACAGGCTGTGCTTGGCGGATTGGGATGGCTTGAAGAGGGCATCAACACCGACCCTGGCGCATCCTTGATCTATTCAGGGTCTGAAGATTGGCGCAACGTGTACAGGGACTCACGCTCGCGTGACTTTGACCTGAAAGATGCGCGATACATGTTCCGGCGCAAACAGACAGACCTTGATTATGCGATTGCATTGCTGCCAAAAGCACGGCAGCACTTGGTGCAGCAGGCTGGCATTTCTGACGATCACGGCGCATCCAATGGCGATGATGTGTGGTACTTGGGTGAACGCCTGACTGGATCTACCGATTTAAGCAATGGAAACTTGCTGGCCGGGCGCTTTCGTGATCGTTCTGCCTATATCGGCGGCTCCGAGGTCAAGGACAGCGGTAGGCGTTTGTCTGTGAACCTGATTGAGTGCTGGTATCGCGTGCCAGAGGCTATTCGGGTGTTTGCCAGCGGTCCACAGCGCGGCAAGGAGTTCGACCCAAAGAACACAGGCCATCAGCAACTTCAGGCTGACCGTTGGGCGATGTATCCAGCGGTGACACATCGCATGCGCGTGATGATCGCCACAGAAGCGGCTCCATTGTGGGACGGCAAGAGCCCACTGAGGCATCAAAACTTTTTGCTTGTGCCGATTTGGGGTTATCGGCGTGGCCGAGACGGGCTTTGCTACGGACTGATGCGAGGCATGCGTGATCTGAACGACGACATCAACAAGCGTGCGTCAAAAGCCATCTATGCGGCATCAAGCAACCGCATGATTTTCAAGAAGGGCGCTTTTCGTGACATTGAACTAGCCCGCCAAGAGGCTGCACGTCCTGATATGGCGCTTGAAGTGTCACACCTTGACGATGTTCGCTTCGAGAAGCCAACTGCCGACATGGCGGCGAACCTTGAATTGCTGGCGTTTGATCGTGAAATGCTGCGCAACGCGGGCGGCGTGACGGATGCGAACCTTGGACGTGACTCAAACGCCATTTCAGGCAAGGCCATTGGCTTGCAGCAGGATCAGGGCTCACTGGTGGTAAGTGAATTGCCGGATAACTTGCGACTGGCTAAACAAATGGCCGGCCGCTTGCGTTTGAGTCACATCGAGCAGTTTATGACCGAGAAGCAAGTTATCCGCATCGTTGGTGAAGGACAGCCAATCCAGTGGGTGACTGTCAACGACCCGCAAGAGGATGGCTCTGTGCTGAATGACATTGCCAGCAACGAGGCTGACTACATCATTGGAGAGCGCGACTACCGAGAAACCTACGCCCAGGCCGCGATGGAACAGATGATGGAGCTGCTTGGCAAGATTGCCACGTATGCGCCACAGGTGGTCATGAATGTGCTTGATTTAGTTATTGATTCGGCTGAAATCAAGAGCAAGGATGAGTGGGTAGCCCGCATTCGCAAACTAAACGGACAGCGTGACCCGACCAAAGCACCAACACCTGAAGAACAGCAAGCCATGGCGCAGGGCGAGCAAGAGGCACAGGCGCAAAAGCAGTTGCAAATGGACACGATGCAAGCCAGCCTGGACAAGTTGCGCAAGGAAGTGGAAAAACTCGATACAGAAGCCATGCTCAAACGGGTTGAGTCGATGTTCAGCGCATTGCAGGCGGCGCAGATTGTGGCGCTCAACCCAACCATTGCGCCTGTGGCCGACACGATTGCATCTGGCGCTGGATTCAAGGACCAAGGCGGTCAAGACCCCAACATTCCGCAGCCTCAAGTGTCACAAGTGACACCGCCTATGCCTCAGATTCAACAAGAGCAGGGAATCGACCCGGCCATGGTCCCGCAAGCACCACCAGAGAGCGCAACTGGGCGCGAAGGTATGCAGCAGGGCATTGAAACGATGACAGGCTCAGATAACGGGCCAATGATTTAACCCACCACGAAAGAGAAAACCATGACACTCGACATCAATGAAACCGACCTCGCCACCCTCAACGCGCAAGGCTACACCGAGCAGGACTTGAGCATGTTAGCCAAGTCTGAGATTGCTGCTTTGCTGGACGTTCCAGCGGACGAGAGTGTCACAAGTGACACTGATCCGCATGCCAGCGCAGCCGCAGAGCAAGAGGCAGCAGTAGCCATCGCAACAACGTCAGAGCAAGCCGTGGCAACCGAGCAGGAAAAGCCAGCACCGTTTGTGCCGCAGTACAGCGCTGAAGTTCCTGCCGATGCAAAAGAACAAATTGCAGCACTGACAACCGAAGAGCGCGAAGCCTTCAAAATGCTGATGTCTGGTGAAATTGAGGCTGATGCATATCAGGAGATCCGCGAGCGCACCGAAGCCGCCAAGGACGAACTCAAGACTCAAGCGCTGACGGCCAGCATTTTCGAGAAGGCCAACGCCCAGGCGGCAGAACAGACGGCACGCGCTGAATGGAACAGGTCAGAAGCACAGGCATTCACCAGTTTCAAGTCTGAAGGGCTGGACTACAAAGCTAAACCGGCGCTGCTGGCTGCGTACAACACAAACTTGCGGGCACTTGGTGCTGACCCAAAGAATGAGAACCGCGATGCTGCCTGGTTTCTGACCGAAGCGCACCGAATGACCAAGGATGATTTGGGTTTTCAGCCAGTTGCAAAAAAAGTAGCGCCAACTACCCGCAATGGGGTTGACCAAACAGAATTACCTCCGACACTTCGCTCAGTACCTGTTGCTGCGACCGGTGCAGTCAATGCCGATGAGTTTGCGCACATGCGCAATTTGGAAGGCCTTGCACTGGAACGAGCGCATGCAGCACTGACAAACGACCAACGTGATCGGTGGATGGCAGAGTGATGAAGGAGCATACATGGTTTGGTGAAATACGCCCAGGCGAGTCAATTGCCATTGGCGATGACATCAAACTGCGTATTGAAGAGAAATCGGGACAGCGTGCCCGGATTCGCCTCGACTTCGCAAGGCCAACGACCGTCCACAAAGTTTCTCCAGCAATGGCGAACTTTGCCAAGATTGGCGTGAAGCAGTGAACGGGTAGGAAAGGCTTAACGGGAGCCTCAATCTCGTCGTAATGGCCGCGCAGTAGTGCAGCCCTGTGGAAATCTAAACAGGAGCACTATATGCAGACCAAGTTCGGGGTCAATGACCCGCAAGAAGTAAAGAAATGGGGTACGGACCTCGCAGTTGCCATCAACCGCGAGTCGTACTTTTCGTCATCCATGGCCAGCGAGAGCAAACGCGCTCGCACGCCAATTCAGGTCATCACCGATCTGGAAAAGGATGCAGGCCTGGAAGTCACAGTTGATCTGTTGATGCCCATGAGCATGGAGCCTGTGGTTCAGGCCAAGCTAGAAGGTCGCGGCGCACCGCTGAAGTATTTCACCGACAAACTTCGCATCGACCAAGTGCGCGGCGCGGTGGGTGCTGGCGACCGTGTGACATCGAAGGCTACGCTGCGCAACCTGCGTGAAGATGCCAAGATCGTCATGAAAGACTGGTGGGCTCGCCTGCAAGACGAGTTGCACTTCATCTATTTGTCGGGTGGCTTTGGCAACTATGGCGGCACAGGCTACCTGTGGACCTCGACCAATGCGATGTTCACCGTGAATGCCATCACTGCACCGGACACCATGCACTTGATGTACGGCGGCAATGCCACAGCCAAGAGCGATGTTGGAACAGATGACGGCTTTGACCTTCGTTTGATCGACCGCGCAGTGGCTAAGGCCGAAACCATGGGCGGCGACGGCACCAACGAGTTGTCAATGGTCCCGGTAAATGTGGACGGCAAGAAGTGCTATGTGGTTCTGTGTCACACATTCCAGTACGACGCAATGAAGGCCAACGCTGCGACTGGTCAATGGCTTGACATTCAGAAGGCCGCTGCCGCTGCGTCTGGCTCCAATGCCTTGCTGTTCAAGAACAGTGGCGGCATGTACGCTGACTGCGTGATTCACAAGCATCGCAACGTGATGCGCTTCAACGACTACGGCGGCGGCTCTGTCAAGGCAGCCCGCGCCCTGTTCTTGGGCTCGCAAGCTGGCGAACTGGCTTATGGCTCAAGTGGCGGCATGGGGACACGTTACCGCTGGACCGAGGTGATGACTGACCATGAGGATCAGGTCGAAATCGGTACGCATTGCATCATGGGCGTGAAGAAATCCACGTACAAGAGCAAAGACGGCGCTGTGACCCGTGACTTTGGCGTGATCGCCTTGGACACGTACTGCGCTGACGTGGCCTAAAGATTGATTGGGGCTCCGGCCCCTTTCACCATCAACTCAATTCCATAGGAGCCCTATCGTGGCAAAGACTCAAACCAAATGCTTCACCAATGCGAAGCCCCTGTACCTCCCCAGCGAAGCCGGTCCCGAGTGGACAACGGTGGATGTGGAGTTTTCCTCAACCGCATACGCTGCCAATGACTACATTCAGCTTTGCACAATTCCAGAAGGGTACAAGTGCCTTGACTGGGCGCTTGTTTTCCCGGACATCGACACCGGCACAGCAGCCATCGCATGGTCGCTTGGCGTATCGAATGCCACGCTGGCCATTCCGGTATCAACCGACATTGGCTCTGAAGTGTGGGGATCTGCACTCACCGCAGGCCAAAGCACGGCCATTGTGCGCAACACAACCAGTGTTTGCGCCCAGGGCCAAGTCAAGGCGACCACATTGCTGTCTGGCGACCGCGAGATTGTGCTCAAGTGCACCACGATTGCGGCGACCTATGCCGGATCGGGCAAGGTCGGGCAACTGTTGATGTTGCTGCAAGGCTGATTCTCCAGTGGGGTGGTTTTGGGGTAGTCATCACTGGCTACCCCTTTTTTGAATTCAAGGAGATTTGCATGGCACTCGTTCAGGCCTACCGGCGCAGCAAGACCTATGTTCACCAGTTCACCGATGTCGAACTGGTGTTTGAGCCCAACGACAAGGGCGATGTGGTGTGTGATGTAGCGCCAATGTCTGCAATTCTGACTGCCAAAGTTGAAAAAGTGCCAAGCGCACTGGAACAAGTGACAATTTCTGAGCCTGATTCACCCTACATTTTGCGCGATGACGAGGCTGGAACTGTGCTTGATTTGCGGCCTATGTCGGATGCCGAATTGCATGCCTTCGCGCACGCCAACGGCATCAAGGTTCACCACAACGCCAAGTGCGACACGATCCGCGACAAGATCGTTGAATTTTTCCAGTCGGAGGTTTAAGCCATGGCAAGCACCATTCTCGTGAAAGATGCCATCTGGCGCATCAGTTCTCTTCTCCAGGATGTCAGCCCGCAGTTCACACGCTGGCCTGAAATTGAGATTGTCAATTGGCTCAATGATGCCCATCTGGCCATTTCAAAGTTCCTGCCTGCTTCAAACTCGCGCATTGATGCCATCAAGCTGAAAACTGGCACGCGCCAGAGCATTGAATCCATTGCAGCAGCCGATTGCAAGCCGGGTGACGGGTCAACGCCATCACAAGCCATCCTTGGGACGCAAGTTTTGGATGTCATTCGAAACATGGGTGCAGACGGCGCGACACCTGGAAAGAGCATCAGGATTTTGACTGATGGGCGAGAAGTGCTTGACTCTCAAAAGCCGACATGGCACACCATCACCGGCACAGAGATTCAGAATTACATGCACGATCCCCGGATTCCGCGCTATTTCTACGTGTCGCCTGGCGTGCCAGCAACGCCTGCCATGTGGGCAGAGGTGGCTTATACGGCGCAGCCACTGACGATCCCGAATACTGGAACTGCTGGGTCTGAGCTTTACCTTGCATCCGGCAGCAGCACGACAAAGATCAGCGTCAACGATGAACACATTGATGATCTGGTTAACTACGTATGCGCTCGGGCCTTCATGAAGGATGCGGAGTTTGCAGCAAATGGGCCATTGGCAGCCAATTACACGGCGCTGTTCTCAAATTCTCTGAATGCCAAAGTGACAGCGCTCACTGGCAACAATCCAAACCTTCAGCGCCTGCCTTTTGCACCTGAACCAATGGGTGCTGCATCGTGAATCTGTCCGACTTCCTGCCATACGTTCTGCCATATGCCAAGGGATGCCCTGAAATCATCGTTGAACTGAATGTTCGACTGGCAGTGATCGAGTTGTGTCAGAAGTCAATGGTATGGAGGGAGTACCAAGACAAAATCAACACAGTCGCTCTTCAAACGGCTTATGAGTTTGACATCACATCGGACATGCAGGTTTGCTCATTCATCAGCCTTACATTTGGAGAGGACACCCTCTACCCGATATCGGCAGATGATGGCAAAGAGCTTGATGCAGCCGGATGCATTGAGCCATATGTTTACGGAACATTCACTGGATTTGAGTTGCGACCTGCGCAAGAAGCAGGATTGCCAATCGTGACCTATTGCGCACTGGCACCAAGCCTGTCGGCAATAACCATTCCTGATTCGTTCAGCCAATACGCAGAGGCCATCGCGCAAGGTGCGCTGTCGCGCATTCTGGTGTCAAAGGGGCGTGACTATTTCGACATTGCAGGCGCATCAATCGCAAAATCCGCTTGGAACGAGGCCATTGCCGATGCTGCAACGGATGCGCTAAAGGGATTTGCAAGGTCAACCGTCAGAACATCAAAAGTGTGGTTTTAGTCAAAAAATGATCAAGATCACCAACTTTACCGGCGAGCTGCCGCGCGTGTCGGCCCGGGCATTGGGCGAGGCTGCCCAGACCAACCGCAACCTGCTGGCGACCAGCACCGAGTTCCGACCCCTGCTGGATGATGCAACCGTCACCACAGCA
>JAIFMT010000252.1 GCA_020048295.1 Rhodoferax sp. | reverse complement strand
GATGACATTGATCGATCCGTAGACGCCTTGTCCAACTTTCGGATTACACCAAACGCAAGGATTGCTCCGACGATTGCCATTGGACTTTGATGGCATCTTGCATTGGAGTTGGTGGGACTAATTGGTTTCATGGTATTCCTCAGCGGTTGCAACCATTGGCAATGGTCACTCCAATGTCGAGGAACTATCAAGTTAAACTTGCATGTCTGGCTGTTTACTATGATGCAAATTCGAATCCCAAAGGGGAATAGAATGCTGCTCAGAGTAGCGGTAGCCGTTTGTTTGTGTGATACGTTCTGCTCCGCCAAGCCCTTAAAAACCCTTGTGAGTCAACAACTTACAAGGGTTTTTTATTATCAGTCCAGAGTTCAGATGTAAGTCTTAGGATACCGAAACGCCAAAAAAAATTCGTTCAAGTGTCCTAGTTTTGTCCCCGAGAGCGTTGGTTGGGTGAAAAAGTCACCGATCAGAAGGATGGCAGCTTGATTCTGGAGGTACTGTTCACGGACATCCGGGAACTGTCGATGGATAGCTCGTGCCAGGGGCGATATGTGGAGGTGCTGGGACCGAGGCAACTGCGTGATGAAGTCATGAATGAACTTCGCGCTTCCCTTGAGCAGTATTGGTGATTGACTTGAATAATCAAATCAAGACCTTTACGGCGAAATATGGCACACTAATTGCTTGTTGCACTCATGACCATTTCGGCATCAGTAACATCAGGCATCATTCATCGACATGGCAAGATCACAATCGTTGCGACGGTCTTGCTCGTATTGATGGTGGTCGCTGCTCTTCTTGCACCATGGTTGACCCGTTATGCACCAGAAGAGACCTTCTTTGACGGGTTAACGATTGAGGGCGCACCATTACCGCCCTCGTTGAAGTTCTGGTTTGGCACTGACCTGCTTGGTAGGGATTTGTTTTCCCGGGTCATCTTTGGCGCCCAGACCTCGCTGATGATTGGGGTGGTCGCCAACGGGATTGCATTACTCGTAGGCACCCTGGTTGGGGTATTTGCCGGTTTCTTGCGAGGCTGGGCTGGCTCGGTGCTGATGCGCTTCACCGATCTGATGATGTGTTTTCCTGCGCTGTTGTTGGCTATCGTGCTGTCGGCCATCTTCACGCCGAGTCTCTGGATCGTGGCCATCGTGATTGCCATGGTCAATTGGGTGCAGGTAGCCCGAGTGGTTTATACCCAGACGGTGTCTCTGGCCGAGCGCGGTTTTGTGGAAGCTGCACGCAGCCTCGGTGCCACACCTTCGCGCATCCTGTTTCGCCATATCGTCCCGCACCTGGCACCTACGCTGATCGTCTATGGCACGCTGGGCATTGCCACGACCGTACTTCTGGAGGCTACCTTGTCGTTCTTGGGCATTGGGGTCCAGCCACCGACGCCCTCTTGGGGAAACATCATTTTCGAGAACCAGAGCTACTTCGCCACCGCCCCCTGGCTGGTGTTTATTCCTGGCGCAGCGATTGTCTTGATGGCCGTGTGTTTCAACATTCTGGGCGATGCACTGCGCGAGGCACTCGACCCAACGCTCGGCGCCCGGCGCACATGAAAGCTTTCGCATGATGCGCTATATGCTGAGCCGCTTGACGCAGGCCGTGCTGTTGTTGTTAGGAGTGACCCTCATCACCTTCTCACTTCTCTACATCCTGCCGGCCGACCCTGCCAGGCAAATCGCAGGGCGTAGTGCCACGGCTGAGACGGTCGCCAGCATTCGCCAGCAGTTGGGGCTGGATTTGCCTTTCCACCAGCAGTATGGCCGCTATGTAGTCGGGCTAGCGCAAGGCGACCTGGGCCGTTCTTATGCACAAAAAACTGAGGTCGCCGAGGTGGTGGCTTCTCGCATGCCGGCAACACTTTTGCTGATGGGCGGCGCCATAGGCTGCGAACTCGTGATTGGCCTGTCCATCGGTCTGTTTGCAGCGGCGCGCCAGGGCAAACGTTCAGACAACGCGGTCATGTTGATTTCGTTTATCGGTGTTTCCACCCCGCAGTTCGTCGCCAGTCTGCTGATGCTTTATGTCTTCTCGGTGGCGCTTGATTGGTTTCCGGTGGGTGGCTATGGAGAATTCAAACACCTGGTCTTGCCTGCGCTAACGCTGGGACTGCTGGGCGCTGGCTGGTACGCGCGCATGCTGCGCTCCTCGATGATCGAGGTACTGACCCAAGACTACATTCGCACTGCGCGGGCTAAAGGTGCCTCTGAAATGCGTGTGATGTTGCGCCACGCCTTGCGCAACGCTTTGCTGCCGGTCGTGGCCATGATCGGTATTGATATCGGTCTTTTCATGGGTGGCGCGGTGGTTGTTGAGTCTGTATTCGGCTGGCCGGGCATTGGTCAATTGGCCTGGCAAGCCATTCAGCAAGTCGATATACCGATCATCATGGGCGTCACCCTGGTGGCCGCCGTGGCCATCATTCTCGGAAATCTGCTGGCTGACTTGGTGGCGCCATTGATCGACCCCCGCATCCGGCTTCACTGAATTCTTTCTTGTCGTTCCATGTTTCCATTTCCTTCAACCCTTCCAGAAAGCGCATCACCATGAAACTTCGTGCCCTGACAGCCGCCATACTCGCCGCGATAAGCCTTACTGCATTGCCTGCAGCCGCACAGGAGGGGCCACAAGGCGGATCCATCATCGTCACCTACAAGGATGATATTGTTACGCTTGACCCAGCCATCGGTTATGACTGGGTCAATTGGTCGATCATCAAAAGCCTGTTTGTCCGCCTCATGGATTACAAGCCAGGCACCGCCGAATTGATTCCCAGCCTGGCCGAGAGTTTTGACATTGCTGCTGACGGTAAAACCTACACCTTCAAACTGCGCAAAGGCGTCAAGTTCCACAACGGTCGGGAGATCACCGCGCAAGATGTCAAATACTCTTTGGAGCGCACCACCAACCCAAAGACCGAAAGTCCGGGCGCTGGCTTTTTTGATAGCATCAGCGGCATGGCTGACTTCAAGGGCGGCAAAGCCAAAGAAGTCAAGGGGATCACGGTAGTGGATCCCAACACAGTGAAATTCACACTGTCCCGCCCGGATGCGACGTTCTTGCATGCCATGGCCATTAATTTCGCTTCCATTGTCCCCAAGGAGGCTGTTGACAAGGCTGGCAAAGACTTTGGCAAAAAGATCGTTGGCAGTGGGGCGTTCATGATGGCGGAATGGAAACTGGGTCAGCAGTTGGTACTCAAACGCAACCCGGACTACTTCATCAAAGGTCTGCCCAAGTTGGACCAGATCACGTTCCAGGTGGGCCTGGAGCCCATGACCGCTATCCTCAAGTTGGAGAAAGGCGAAGCTGATTTCGCGGGTGACGGTATTCCTCCCGCCAAATTTTTGCAGATCCGCAACGACCCCAAGTACAAGGACATGATCATTGAAGGCGGCCAGTTGCAGACAGGTTATGTGACGATGAACGTCGAGATGAAGCCCTTTGACAAGCTTGAAGTACGTCAGGCTGTGAACATGGCTATTGACAAGGCGCGCATCGTCAAAATCATCAACAACCGCGCGTTGGTGGCCAACCAGCCTCTGCCTCCCACCATGCCGGGATTTGACAAGGAGTACAAAGGCTACGCCTACGATCTCACAGCTGCCAAGGAATTGCTTAAGAAAGCGGGGCTTGAGAAAGGCTTTGAGACCCAGCTTTATGTTTATAACGTGGACCCCAACCCGCGCATCGCTCAGGCTATTCAAGAAGACCTGTCAAAGATCGGTATCAAGGTCAAGCTGAAGAACCTGGCCCAGGCCAACGTGATTGCTGCTGGTGGCAAGCCCAAAACAGCGCCGATGATCTGGTCCGGTGGCATGGCGTGGATCGCGGACTTTCCGGACCCGTCCAACTTCTACGGTCCAATCCTGGGGTGTTCCGGTGCCACTGCGGGAGGCTGGAACTGGTCGTGGTACTGCAACAAGGACATGGACAAGCGTGCCGAAGCCGCCGACGCAATGTCCAGCCCGGCTAAGGCTGCTGAGCGTGCTGTCTTGTGGAAAGGCATTTTCACCGACATCATGAAAGACGCACCATGGGCACCGATCTTTAACGAGCAGCGCTTCAGCATGCGTTCAAAGCGCCTGGGTGGTGCCGACGCGTTGTTTGTTGATCCGGTTCGCATCCCGATCAACTATGACAACGTGTACATCAACAAATGATGCGGGGGACACCATGACACCAACACCACACAGCCATGGCGCAGGCTGCGGTTGTCCGGCGCACACCATTCACCACGCACAAAGCCATATCGGCTGGGATAACGGCTTACGACCTGTACTGCACATTGACCCCGGCACCTCAGTGGAGTTTGACGTTTACGAGGCCTCAGGCGGCCAACTGTCGCCCGCATCCACGGTGGAGGACGTTGGAACCCTGGACTTTGATCGCATCAACCCGGTCACTGGCCCGGTGTTCATTGAGGGGGCTGAACCCGGTGACATCCTCAAGGTCACGCTGGAGTCTTTCAAGCCTTCGGGCTGGGGCTGGACTGCCAACATTCCCGGATTTGGCTTGTTGGCTGATGAGTTCAAGGACCCGGCACTGCATATCTGGTCTTATGACGTGACGACCATGGCACCCTCGATGTTCGGCAAGTTCGGGCGTGTTCCGCTCAAGCCTTTCACAGGCACCATCGGGGTGGCACCAGCGGCGATGGGGGTGCAAAGCATCGTGCCGCCACGCCGGGTTGGTGGCAACATGGACGTGCGCGACCTCTCAGCCGGCACCGAGCTGTATCTGCCCGTCGAGGTGGTCGGTGCGCTATTTTCGGTCGGTGACACGCATGCGGCGCAGGGCGACGGCGAGGTGTGCGGCACGGCGATAGAAAGTCCCATGAGTGTGGCGCTGAAGTTTGAGCTGATCAAGCAGACACCGCTGGCTTTCCCGCGTTTCACGACCCCCGGGCCGGTGACACGACACTTGGATGCCAAAGGCTATGAAGTCACCACCGGCATTGGCCCCGACCTGATGGAGGCAGCCCGTAGTGCCGTGCGCGGCATGGTTGAACTATTGAGCAAGACCCAGGGCATGCCCGCTGAGCAGGCCTACATGCTGTGCAGTGTCTGCGGCGATTTGCGCATCAGCGAAATCGTGGACATGCCGAACTGGCTGGTGTCGTTTTACTTCCCGCGCGTGGTGTTCGATTGACGAACCCATGGGCTGACAGCGCTTTGGCATTGTCCCCACCGAGCTTGCATCGGCCGCTGTTTTCGGTGGACAAGCTGGCCGTGAGCTTTGGCCCGCGGCCAGGCGGTCCTCGTGTCGTTGACGGCGTGTCATTCTCAGTGGAGGCCGGCCAGACCCTGGGCATTGTGGGTGAATCGGGCTGCGGCAAAAGCGTGATGGCGATGTCGTCGATTCGGCTGCAAGCTTCGCCGCCCAGCCATATTGAAAGCGGCTCTTTGCGGCTCGCCGAGCTCGACCTGACCCAGATGCCGCGCGCTGCGTTGCGCGATGTCTGGGGGCGGCGCATCGGTGTGGTATTTCAAGACCCGATGACCAGCCTGAATCCGACCTTCACGGTGGGCGACCAGTTGCATGAATCACTTGGCTTGCACGAAGCATTGCCGCGTGCCGAGGCGCAACAGCGCGTCTTACACATGCTGGCGCGCGTCGGGGTGAACGCGCCCGAACGGCGCCTGCAGCAGTATCCGCACGAACTCTCTGGCGGATTGCGTCAGCGGGTGCTAATCGCCATGGCGCTGATCTGCAAACCGCAGCTTCTAATTGCCGACGAGCCCACCACCGCGTTGGACGTGACCTTGCAGGCGCAGATACTGGATCTGTTGCGCGGTCTGCGTGACGAACTCGGTATGGGCATCCTCGTCATCACCCACGACCTGGGCGTGGTGGCCGGTTTCTGCGATCGGGTGTCCGTGATGTACTCTGGCCGGATCGTCGAGAGTGCAGCGGTAGGCAAGTTGTTCAAGACGCCTCGCCACCCTTATACCTACGGGCTTCTGGCTTCCATCCCTCGGCTGTCCACCCCGCGCGGCGCACGACTGCCTGTGATTGACGGGCGCGTGCCTTCCGCTGCGGATCGTCCACCCGGCTGTGCTTTTTGCCCGCGCTGTGCGCGAGTGTCAGATGTTTGCCGGGCAGCACCACCACCCTTGGTCGACGACGGGTCTGATCACCAAGTCGCCTGCCATCACCCTATGGAGAGCACATGACAGCCCCGTTGCTCGATGTGATCGAACTCAGCAAGACTTTTCCGCTTAAAGGTGGGCATCAATTGCAGGCGGTTGATCGCGTGAGCTTCTCCCTGCGCCAGGGCCAGACTTTGGGTGTAGTGGGTGAATCGGGTTGTGGCAAATCCACCCTGGGGCGGCTGATTCTGCGTTTGATCGAGCCCAGCAGCGGTTCCGTGCGTTTCATGGGCCATGATGTCACCCTGCTACCCCCTGCATTGCTGCGCGAGGTGCGCAAGCACATGCAGGTGATTTTTCAGGACCCACAGGCGGCGCTTGATCCGCGCATGACCGTGGGACGACTCATTGAGGAGCCGCTGGTCATCCACCGCATCGGCAGCGCCGCCGAGCGCACCCGTGAGGTGGTGCGACTGCTCGACACCGTGGGCTTGCCAACAGAGGCCGCCGCGCGGTATCCGCACGAGTTTTCGGGGGGGCAACGGCAACGCATTTGTATTGCGCGTGCTCTCGCCCTAAAGCCGCAGATGATCGTGGCCGATGAGCCGGTCTCGGCCCTTGACGTTTCTATCCAGAGCCAAGTGCTCAACCTCCTGACCGACCTACAGCGCGAAAGCGGCTTGTCCTATCTGTTCATCTCGCACAATCTGGCCGTAGTGAAGTATGTCAGCGATGCAGTTGCTGTCATGTATCTAGGGCGTGTGGTGGAGATGGGTGATGCCGCCCAGGTTTTCACGAAGCCCCAGCACCCGTACACCCAGGCACTGCTTGCTGCAATTCCCGAACCCGAACCGCCCAGTCAGCAGGCTGTAGCCAAGGTGATGCCGCTAATGGGCGAACTTCCCAGCCCCGACAACTTGCCCAACGGGTGT
Organism: Rhodoferax sp.; assembly: GCA_020048295.1. The sequence goes on along the minus strand of JAIFMT010000252.1, from coordinate 240 downwards.
CGCTTTCATCCACGGTGTGCGCACGGCATGGATCGGTGCCGGGTCGATGCGCCCCAGCAGGTCCAGGTTGGAACCGCCGACAACCCGCATTGGGTGGAGTGCCATCTACACAGCTGATTGGAGAAGGCCCCAACTCCGGTGACCAAAATCTTGAGCAGCTCAAGTTCCTCCTTGGATTCGGGCTTGGGATGGTAGTAAACGCTGCTGCGTGATACCCCCAGCAGCTTGGCTTGCCGGGCA
>JAIFMT010000193.1 GCA_020048295.1 Rhodoferax sp. | reverse complement strand
GCTGATCAACTGACTTTCTGAGTCGTGACCATAGAGAATCTTGCCTTCTGCGGACAGTTCCTCGGTCACATAATTACGTTCAACCGTGAACCCGATGAGTTGATCACCCTGCGCAGCAGAAATCAGATTGCCAGCGCCGTCGTATCCAAAATGGGTAGCGCCATCGACATCATTGACCAGCTGAGCCAAGCGCCCTTGTTCGTCGAAGATGTAGCGGGTTTCAGTGCCATCACGGTGCGTGCGCACCGCAGTTTGTTGATCCTCATCAAAGCGATAAGCCTCCAGACCTCCATCAGGAAACTCAACCGCCTGAAGTGAACCCTGCTCATCGGCGATCAGGCGGATGGCGCGCAGCAGCGGGTCAATAAATGCCGCTATGCGCCCCTTTGAATCACGCTCAAACTCGTAGCAGGCAGCCGATGGTCCGGTAAACGCAACCACCTGACCGGTGGCGTTGTAACTGATTTGGCAGTCGCGTCCATCTGGATAAGTGACGCTTTCCAGTAGCGCGTTTTTGTTGGCGGATTCAGCATGCGCCAGTTGATACTGTGCAAAGCCGGGCTGACGCACACTTTCAACACGACCATTGGCATCGCAAGCGAATTCCATGCGACGACCACTGGGGTAAGTCAGTGCCTCCAGGCGACCACAGGCATCGAACTCAAACCGATAGGTCAGCCCGGAAGGTCGAACAATGCTGTCGGGCAAACCATCCGGCTGGAAGGTTAGTCGCGTTTCCCGCTGGAGACTATCGCGCAATACTAAATCTGAATCCCGCTGCTCTACCGCAAAGCCTTGGGCGACCAGACCACGCCGGATGCTCTCGCCCAGCTTCTTGCGGGCGCTGGCGCGAAAAATATCCAGTTGCTCGTCTCGCAAGACAATCATGGTTCGCCCCCAGCCCACTTTGCGACCGCGGACCAAACGCAGCAAACTGAAGACAGCACATCCTGCATGATCTTGCCCCTATGTTCCGGACTCCACTGCCATCCATTATGCGGCTGCTTGGTCTTGCTGCGAAACAGCAAACGCTGCACATTCGGTTATTCGTTCACCTGCACCAAATGCCGCACCACACTGCGCAATTTCGCCACCCGCACCGGTTTCTGCAACAACACCAATCCGGCGACCTGCACCTGCTCGCGCACGGCAATGTCGGTATCGCCACTGATGACACACGCGGGCACGTCTCGCCCCACCACTTGCCGCGCCATGCGCACCGCCTCCAGGCCGTCGTGTGCGCCCGGCAAGCGGTAGTCGCTGACAATAAAGTCCAGCATCGGCTGCTGTCGCAGCAACTCGCAGGCCGCCAGCGCATGCTGCGCGCTGATCACCTGGCAACCCCACGATTCCAGCACAGCGCCGAGTGCCTGGCGGCCCAGCACATCGTCTTCAATCAGCAACACACGCAGACCCGCCAATTCCGTCCTTTGCGCAGCGTCTTCACTGGCGACTGCTGGGTCCGCCGACGGCACCGCTGCCAGCGCGATCTTCAGACTGAAGCGCGTACCACAACCCAGCGCCGAGCGCATCGACAGCGGGTGCTGCAGCAGCCGGCACGCGCGCTGCACAATGCTCAATCCCAGCCCCAGGCCCTTGCTGCGGTCGCGCTCATCGTTGCCCAACTGAAAAAACTCTTCAAATACCCGGTCATGAAATTCCGGGGCGATGCCAATGCCACTGTCCCACACCTCGATGCGCACGTGCGATGCGTCCCGGGACGGACGGCACACCACCAGCACGCTGCCCTGACGGCTGTATTGCACCGCATTGCCCACCAGATTCAGCAGCACCCGCTGCAGTAACACCGGGTCACTTTGCAGCCAGCATTGGCTTGGCCGAATGCGCAAGTGCAGGCCTTTGTCAGCCGCCGACTGCGCAAACGCCGTGTGTAGCGCGTCAAACAGTGGCTGCAACGCAAAGGCGCGCACCTGCAATTGAAGCGAGGGCGAATCCAGCCGGGAATAATCAAAAAATGCATCCAGCATGTCCTGCAAGGCACGCACCGAGGCATCGATCCCGGCCACCATGGCGCGGGTTTTAGGCTCGTGCGGCATTTGCATCAGACGTGCCACGAACATGCCCAGCGCGTGGGCTGGCTGGCGCAAGTCATGGCTGGCTGCCGCAAGAAAACGTGATTTGGCCTGGGAGGCGGCCTCGGCCTGCTGCTGGCGTTGCCGTAATTGCCCCTCAAACCGGCTGCGCATCAAGCTAAACGTGGCCGCCACCAGTGTGTAGAAAACCAGAGTCAGCAAAAAATGCACCCTGACAACACTCGAATAATGGTACACAAACTCCAGCGCCGGGCTCACCACAAACAAGTACAGCGCAACCGCCGCCACAAAAGCCACGCTGACCGTCCAGCCCAGTCGAAGCCCCTTCAGGAAAAAAGCCAGAAATGGCAGCGTAAAAACCCAGAACAGACCGGTTTCTTCAACGCCACCGATCACCACCAACGAGCCAAAAATCACCACCGCAGAGAGCAGCAGCATATTTTCAGCCCGGCCCACGCGCTCAGGCGTGCCACTCATGACGGCAGCGGGCATCACCAGCAGCAACGTGGCCGCCAATTCGATGAGCCCAAGCACCTGCATCCCCTCGGTCATCAGGTTGAATACCGAAAACAGCAGCACAGCCGCCAGCCCCACCATGCTGGCTGCACGCACCTGGCTTCCCCGTTCGCTGGGGGCAATCAAAACATCCACCACCTTCCTCCCTCGGTCATTTCATCGTGCCGGAAATAGTTCCAGGCTAGCGCATCGTAGCAAATGAATGATGCCAATTTCAGCTGACCCACGGATTGTCAGGGTGGCCATTCTTCTGGCGAATAAAGCCCGCGTGCTGGCATGGCCACTTCTTGAAATTTAAACAAAATCATGCTCTAGCCCTTATCCCGAATGGGCCGACAGCTACAAATATAAAAGTATTCTCAGACCAGCCTACTGCGCGGCCCGGCGCAAGGTTTGCATCACCGGGCGGCGCAACAGGTCGCGCAGTCCCCACCAGCCGGCCGCCAGCGCCAGCAGCGCACCACTGATTGAACCCCATAGCGGCACCCACAGTGACACCACCCAGGTAAAGCCAAACACATAATTGGCCAGGGCCCAGCCAACCGCACTGGCCACCACCGATGCCAGAAAACCCGCCAGCAAGCCAATGCCCAGCAGTTCCACACGCTGCACCTGGCGCAGCAGCGATGCCCGCGCGCCCACCGCTCGCATGATGGCAAACTCTCGCGCGCGCTCCTCACGCGTGGCCGTCACGGCAGCAAACAGCACCACCAGACCGGCGGCCAACGTGAACGCAAACAAGAACTCGACCGCCCCGATCACCTGGTCCAGCACGCGCTGCACCTGGGCAATGGTGATGCTCAGATCGACACTGGTGATATTGGGAAACTGCCGCACCAGCGCGCTGTCAAATCCCGCCACCGCCGGTGCCTGAAACGCACTCAGGTAGGTGGCGGGCAGCCCATCGAGCCGGTCCACTGGGTACATGGCAAAGAAATTGGCACGCATCGAGCCCCAATCGACGTTGCGCAAAGAGGTAATGCGGGATTCATGCTGCACACCGCCAATGTCAAACTTCAGCCGGTCACCCAGAACCAAGCCCAGGCTGGTGGCAATGCCCTCCTCGACGCTGATGGCACCGACCTCATCGGCCTGCCAGCGCCCGGCCACCACCTTGTTTTTCGCCGGCAGGCTGGCGCTGTGTGACAGATTGAATTCGCGGTCGATCAGTCGGCGGGCGCGCTCATCGCTGTAATCGTCGGGGCTGACGGCCCGGCCATTGACCGCCACCAATCGCCCACGAATCATCGGATACCAGTCAAATTGACCGATACCGGCCGCCTTGAGGGCCAGGGTGAACGGCTGCGCCTGCTCCGGCATGATGTTGATGACAAACCGGTTGGGCGCATCCGCTGGCGTGGCCTGGCGCCAGCTGTTGATCAGGTCGGTACGCAGCAGCACCAGCAACACCAGCGCCAGCAAACCCACCGCCAGACTGCTGACCTGCACCACGGCAAACGCCGGGCGGGCCGATATTTGCCGGGTGGCCAATACCAGCGCGGTGGGCGCCGTGGCATCGTTCACCAGCAGGCGAAGCAGCTTGACGGCCAGCCAGCTCAGGGCCGCAAACAGCAGTGTGGCTGCGGCGAAGCCGCCCACGGCAATCAGCCCGAGGCGCAGATCATTGCTGGCCGCCAGCAGCAGCGCGGCAAATCCGGCCAGCCCCACGCCCAGCACCAAGGCTGAGACAGGTTTAAGCCCACCCACATCGCGGCGAATCACCCGCAGCGGTGGCACCTGCGCCAGTTGCAGCACCGGCGGCAGGCCAAAAGCCAACAACAGCGTCAGGCCCATGCCCATGCCAAACAGCACCGGCCACAGCCCCGGTGCAGGCAGGCTGGCATCCACCAACCCGGCCAGCAAGGCCACAAACCCATAGTGAACGGCAAACCCCAGCGCCACCCCCACCGCACTGGCAAGCAGACCCACCAGCACAAATTCAAAACTGTAGGCCGCCGCAATGGTGCGCTGGGGCAAGCCCAGCACACGCAGCATGGCGCAGTCGTCCAGATGGTCGGCGGCAAAACCACGCGCCGCCAGCGCCACCGCCACGGCGCTCAGCAGCGCCGCCAGCAATGCCACCAGATTGAGGAATTTCTCCGCCCGCTGCATGGTGCTGGTGAGTTCGGGGCGGCCGCCTTCAAGCGCCTCCACCCTTACACCGCGCACCTTGCGGGCCAGCACCTGCGCCTGCGCCCAATCGACAAACGCCTGCACCGACTGCTCTGCACCGGCCACCGCCATGCGATAAACCAAGCGACTGGCGGGCTGAATCAGGCCGGTGGCAGCCAAGTCCACCTGGCTGATCATCACGCGGGGTGCAAAGTTCATGAAACCGGTGCCCCGATCGGGTTCCACCACAATGATGCGGGCAATGCGCAGCGTGTGCTCGCCCAGCAACAGCGCATCGCCCATGCGCAGGCCCAGCACTTCCAGCAGCCCGGCTTCCACCCAGGCCTCACCGGCACCCGGCACCTCGCGCGTGAGTTGCTCAGCCGCGCCAGGGGCGGCGCTAATGCGCAAATTGCCGCGCAGCGGATAGCCGGGGGCCACCACCTTCAGTGCCACCAGCTTGATTTGCCCGCCTTGCGCATCCGGCGCACGCGCCATGGTGGGAAACGTCACCGTCTGCACCTGCTGCAGGCCCAGCGACTGGACTTGCGCCAGAAAGGCCGCTGGTGTTGGCTGGTCACTGACGATCACCGCGTCACCACCGAGCAACTGGCGTGCATCACGCTGCAGCCCACCCTTGAGCCGGTCGGCAAAGAACCCAACGGCAGTCAGCGCCGCCACCGCCAGCGTGACGGCCAGCATCAGCAGGCGCAGTTCACCGGCCCGCAAGTCACGGGTTAACGAGCGCCAACCGAGTCTGAAAAATGAAATGGGCATAAAGATACCTGCGCGCAGTCGATGACGGAAAAAGTGGAAATGGGCGAAGTGCTGGCATTGTCGGCCACACCTGGCAACACCAGCGGACGTATGGACACCCCGGGGCTACAGCCAAAGCAACAAATGACCCACCAAAGCGGTGTAAGTGTGCTGGCGAACTGACGGGCTGGCTGAAGTTTCCTAAGCTCCAGTTTTCAAGGAAAAGCCATGAACCATTCATTATTGATTTCAGCCTTGCTGGCCACCCTCAGCCTGGGGGCGTGTGATCGCGCGACCATCGTGTCAGTACCCGCAACGCCGGTGGCTGTGCCCGGCCCTGCCGGTCCAGCCGGTGCCACAGGCGCAACCGGCAACACAGGTGCTGCTGGCAATGATGGCAGCACTGGTGCCACCGGCAACACAGGTGCAACCGGCACAACCGGTGATCAGGGCCTCAAAGGAAATCAGGGAACTCAGGGAACTCAGGGTAACGATGGCAGCACAGGAGCCACCGGCAAGCCCGGCGGCGGTGCCACGGTCATCGTGATGCCACCCGCCTCCGCGCCCGCAAACTGAACTGACTTGCCCCCAACTTAAGGAGAACCGTCATGAGTCTTGGAACCATTTTGCTGATCGTGCTGATTCTGATGTTGATCGGTGTCTTTCCGGCCTGGCCACACAGCAGCGGCTGGGGCTATGGTCCGTCCGGCGGCGTTGGGTTGATCGTCGTGATTCTGGTGGTGCTGCTGTTGATGGGACGCATCTGACCAATCACCACGTGGCATCCATGGGCGATGCCTGGCCGCAAATAAAACAAGCGCTCGAAGCAGAAACTTCGAGCGCTTGCTGAGTCTCGACCGGTTGGTTGAATTCAGCCCATCATGGGCATCCAACCATCACCTCAGCTCAGGCAAAGTTGGCTTGCACAAAAGACCAGTTGACCATCTTGTCGAGGAAGGTCTCGACAAACTTCTGGCGCAGGTTGCGGTAGTCAATGTAGTAGGCGTGTTCCCACACGTCCACCGTCAACAAAGCCTTGTCGGCGGTGGTCAGCGGCGTGCCGGCAGCGCCCATGTTGACGATGTCGATGCTGCCATCGGGTTTTTTCACCAGCCAGGTCCAGCCAGAACCAAAATTGCCCACCGCCGATTTGACAAACGCTTCGCGGAATGCGGCGTAGCTGCCCCATTTGGCGTTGATGGCATCGGCCAGCGCGCCCGTGGGCTCGCCGCCACCGTTGGGGGTCATGCAATTCCAGAAGAAGGTGTGGTTCCAGACCTGCGCGGAATTGTTGTAGATGCCACCGCTGGACTTCTTGATGATCGATTCGAGGTCCATGGCCTCAAATTCGGTGCCCTTTTGCAGGTTGTTCAGGTTCACCACATACGCGTTGTGGTGTTTGCCATGGTGGAATTCCAGTGTTTCTTTGGAATAGTGGGGGGCCATTGCGTCAATGGCAAACGGCAGTGCGGGCAAAGTATGTTCCATGGGGTTCCTTCTGGGGTGGGTTGCTAAAAAACAAATTGTAGAAAGTTTCAGTGACCCGGGTTGACCACGACCAAATCAACCGTGCCATCAACCAGGGTGGCTTGCACGGCCTGCCCGGGCGCGACCTGGCTACAGCGCGCTACAGGCGTGCCCTGCGCGTCGCTAAGCCAGGCGTAACCGCGCTCCAAGACCAGGTGCGGATCGAGCAGGCCCAGGCGCAACGCGGCGCGCTCCAGCCGCTGCTGCTGCACCTGCACGCCGCGTTGCAACGCCAGCGGTAGCAGCAGGGCGTGCCGATCCAGTTGCTGCTGGCATTGCAACAAGGCGTGGCGCGTGGCCACTTGCAGCGTTTGGGCACAGCGCGCCAGTCGC
>JAIFMT010000059.1 GCA_020048295.1 Rhodoferax sp. | reverse complement strand
ACGCATCCTGCGCGTGGTGGCGGTCCACCACTTGGGTGAGCGCCAGCAGTTCCACACCCCGCGCCGGCGCAGGTGCTGGCTCTGCCATCAACCCCAGTTGCGCCAGCGTGTTGCGAATGGCACGGTACGCCACCTCGGGCGCGCCCGGGTCGGCGTGTTGGCCGCATTCCAGCGTGATGGCGCAGCCGCCCTGACTGCGCATGTATTCGGTAGTGCCCACGCCGTAGCTGGGGTCGGTGCTGAGCAGGCCAGCCCGGTCTTGCGCCGGGGTGCGCGCCAGCCGCTGCTGCACGCCCACCGCGTAGGTGGACAGCCAGCCTTCGACAATGCGCCGCACACCCAGCCGCAAAGCCAGCGCCTGCTCCTGTTGTGCTAGCGCAAACGGCTCCAGCGGGCCGCTGTTGTCAGCCGGCCCAAGCATGGCAAAGGGCTCGGATTGGGCCGCAAAGGTGTGCAAATCGAGCAACACCTCGTGCTGCGCCAGCAGTGGGCACAACACGTTGGCCAGCTTGTCCTCGTAATCTTGCGGCGCATCGGTGGGGCGCAGGTTACGGTTCAGGTTGCGCTCGCCATTGCGCTGCCCCTGCTGGTAAGCCAGCGGGTTGGTCACTGGCACAAAAGTCACGCTGCCGCACTGCAGCTGCAGCACGCCCGCGTCCAGTTCAGCCAACACGCGCTCGATGCCGCGCGTGCCGGCCACTTCATTGCCATGCACCGCCCCCAGCACGATCAACCGGGGGCCGGGGACCAGTGCGGCAAACTGGTGAATCTGCAAGTGGCTGGTGGGGTAGCGGCTCATGGCAGGCGCCTCAGTTTTCGTAAACGCACGTGTTCAACAGCCCATGCACCGCCGTGATGCCTAGGCCGGGTGCATCGGGCAGCGTGATCCAGGCACCGTTCATGAGCATGCCGCCCTCCACTGCACTGCCATTGCACAGCTGCGGGCCATCCAGGTCAATGTAGGCCACCACATCGTCAAACGCGACCGCAAAATGCGCTGCCGCCGTGACGCTGATGTTGCCCTCCAACATGCAGCCGACCATGCAGGTCTTGTGATGCTGGCGCGTCAGGTGGGCAATTTCGATCGCCTGGCTGATGCCGGCGGTCTTGGACAGCTTGATATTGAGGATGTCCGCGCTTTGGCTGGCCAAAATGCGCAGCGCATCGGCCACCGAAAACACCGCTTCATCGGCCAGAATGGGCGTCAGGGTGCGCTCGGTGACAAATTTCAACCCATTGAGGTCGTCCGCCTTCACCGGCTGTTCGACAAACTCCAGCATCACTCCAGCCCTTTCCAGCGCCTGGATGACCTGTACCGCTGTTTTCGGGCTCCAGCCCTGATTGGCATCCAGCCGCAGCGCCACGTGCGGCCCTACCGCCCGCTCGATGGCCTGCACACTTTCAACATCGTCGCGCCAGGTACGCCCACCCAACTTGATTTTCAGGCAGTCAAAACCGGCGGCCACAGCGCGGCGCGCGTCTTTCACCATGATGTCGATGTCATTGATGCTGATGGTCACATCGGTCTTGATCTGCGGCTCGCCACCGCCGAGCAACTGGTACAGCGGCAGCCCCATTTGCTGGGCGCGCAGGTCGTACAAGGCCATTTCGAGTGCCGCCTTGAGGCTGTGGTGGTTCAGCACGGTCTGATGCAGCGTGCGCAAAATGGCATTGAAATCCAGCAGCTTGCGCCCCAGCAGGCGCGGTGCCAGCAGGGCCAGTGCGGCGCGCATCGAATCCAGCAGATCGCCGGTGATGACCGCGGTGGCGGTGGCTTCGCCATAGCCCTTGAGGCCAGTGTCGGTTTCGATGATCAGCACCAGGTCGTGCAGTTCGTTGACCGTGCGCAGCGCGGTTCTGAACGGCACTTTGAGCGGAACTTTGACTTCACCGACGGTAATGCGCTGAATCAGCATGGGGTTTCCTGGTTGAATGTGCCCGGCGACGACGCGGGCATCTGGACTTTGGCTTTTGGCCCGACAAATTGTAGTCAGCGCGCCCTGCCCTCATGCTTGCGCCAACGCCCATTGCACGTGCTCGCGCACCAACGCACTGGGGTGCGCTACGCGGCTGTGCAAAGCGTCGAGCAAAGGTTGCTGAATTGGGCCAGGCGGGGTCACGCGCACGGCATTGCCCAGCGCCACGGCGATGTTGCGCAGCCAGCGCTCATGGCCAATGCGCCGGATCGGGCTGCCTTCGCTGAAGCGCAAGAATTCTTCTTCGGTCCAGCCAAACAGGTCGGCCAGAAGGCTGTCGGTCAGCCCGGCACGCGGCGCAAAATCCGACAAGGCGCTGCGCCGGGCAAACTTGTTCCACGGGCAAATCAGCTGGCAATCGTCACAACCATAGATGCGGTTGCCCATCAATGGGCGCAGCGCCACGGGTATCGGCCCGGCGTGTTCAATGGTCAGGTACGAAATGCAACGCCGCGCGTCCAGCTGGTACGCGGACACGATGGCCTGCGTCGGGCACACGTCGATACAGGCGCTGCAGCGGCCGCAGTGGCTGGCCTGGGGTGCGCTGGGCGGCAGCGCCACATTGACAAAAATCTCGCCCAGGAAAAACATCGAGCCCGCCTCGCGGCTGAGCAGCAGCGTGTGTTTGCCGCGCCAGCCCAGGCCGCTGCGGCTGGCCAGCTCGACTTCGAGCACCGGAGCCGAGTCGCAAAACACGCGTGCGCCCAGCGGTGTCAGCTCGGTGGCAATGCGCTCGCTCAGGCGCTGCAGCCGGCTGCGCAGCACCTTGTGGTAGTCGCGGCCCCGGGCGTAGAGCGACACGATGGCCTGCGATGGCCGCTGCAGCCGCGCCAGCTCAACCGCCTGCCAGTCGTCTGGCGTGCCGGCAGGCAAGTAATCCATGCGCGCGGTAATCACGCTGACGGTGCCGGGCAGCAGTTCGGCCGGCCGGGCGCGTTTGAGCCCGTGCGCGGCCATGTACGCCATGTCGCCGTGAAAACCCTGCGCCAGCCATGCGGATAATCCGGGCTCTGCGCTGGCCAGATCCACCCCGGCGATGCCGATTTGGGAAAATCCCAACGCCTGCCCCCAGTCCTGTATTCTGGAGACCCATTCACCGCCATCCTTATGTGTGCTGAAACTGTTCACCTGCCCATTGTAAAAACCGCTGTCTGGCCTAACGAAGCAGCGACACAGCAGCTTGCCACAGCACTGGCGGCCTGCCCCGCACTGCGCCAGGCGTTTATTGCGCTGCGCGGTGATCTGGGTGCCGGCAAAACCACGCTGGTGCGCCACCTGCTGCGCGCCCTGGGGGTGCCAGGGCGCATCAAAAGCCCGACCTATGCGGTGGTGGAGCCCTACGAATTGCCCGGCTGGTCGGCGTGGCACTTTGACTTTTACCGTTTCAATGACCCGCGCGAGTGGGAGGATGCCGGTTTTCGTGACATCTTTGCCAGCCCGGGGCTGAAACTCGCCGAGTGGCCCGACAAGGCTGCGGGTCAGTTGCCGCTGGCTGATCTGGTGCTGCAGCTGACGCTGATCGACGAGGCGGCGCGCCACGTCACGTTGACGGCGCAAACGCCCGTCGGGCTCACGCTACTTTCCGCTATTCATAGCAGTAACCCATTAATGGACGTGGGCCCGAGTGCCAATCGTCTTGTAAATTCTGAAAGCAATCTGGCCAGCGCCAGCAGCGGGGTGGCGCCATGAAACGCCGCAATTTTGTGCAAAGCGGTGCCATCGTGCTGCTGCTGGGCACCCAGCAGCTGGCACGCGGGGCCAGCATTGTGGCAGTGCGGGTGTGGCCGGCACAAGACTATTCACGTGTCACCATCGAGTCGGACGCGCAACTGACCTTTACACAAAACTTTGTGCCCAACCCGCCACGGTTGGCGGTGGACGTGCGTGGCATTGCGCTCAACCCGGCGCTCAAAGAGCTGGTGGCCAAGGTGGGCCCGACCGACCCCACCATCAACGGCATCCGCGTCGGCCAGTTTGGTCCGGGCATCGTGCGGCTGGTGGTGGACCTGAAACAACCGGTGGCACCGCAAGTGTTCACGCTGCCACCGGTGGCCGCCTACCGGCACCGGCTGGTGTTTGACCTGTACCCCGCCGTGGCAGCCGACCCGCTGGCGACGCTGATTGCCGAGCGGCTGAAAGAGGCCACCCACCCGCCCGCCAGTGCCCATGCAGCGCCAAGCGCCGACCCGCTGGGCGAGCTGATTGCACAAAAAGCTGAAAAAGCCAGCCCTGCCAGTGCCGCTGCCCCAGCCCAGCCAGCCGCCAGCCCACCCCAGACAGCTACTGTTAATATAGCTGATAGCGCAACGCCAGAAAGGGCTACAGCCCAGAAAAGCATCAATTCACCGCAGTCACCCAGCATGACCGCCACGCCGCCTGCGGCAACCGACCGGCTGATCATCATCGCGCTCGACCCCGGCCACGGCGGCGAAGATCCCGGCGCCATCGGTCCCGCTGGCACTTATGAAAAAACGGTCGTGCTGCGCCTGGCCCACCGGCTGCGCGCGCGGATCAATGCGGCCTCGGTCAACGGCAACCCGATGCGTGCTTTTCTGACGCGCGACGCAGATTTTTTTGTGCCGCTGCACACCCGGGTAGAAAAAGCGCGGCGGGTGCAGGCCGATCTGTTCATCAGTCTGCACGCCGATGCCTTTTTTACCCCTCATCCGCAGGGTGCCAGCGTGTTTGCGCTGAGCCAGGGCGGTGCCTCCAGCACCGCAGCGCGCTGGATGGCTGCCAAGGAAAACAAGGCTGACCTGATTGGCGGCCTGAACGTCAAAGCCAAAGATGTGCAGGTGACCCGCGCCCTGCTCGACATGAGCACCACCGCGCAGATCAAGGACAGCTTGAAGCTCGGTGGTGCCATGCTCGGCGAGATCAAACGCGTGGGCAAGCTGCACAAGGCCCGTGTGGAACAGGCCTCGTTTGCCGTGCTCAAGGCCCCCGACATACCCAGCGTGCTGGTCGAAGCCGCCTTCATCAGCAACCCCGAAGAAGAGGCGCGCCTCAACAGCGACGACTACCAGGAAAAGCTCGCCGATGCCCTGATGCGCGGCATCGAACGCTATTTCTCCCTCAACCCACCCCAGGCACGCAGCCGCAGTACCTGAGCGGGTCGCCCTTGTCAGCATTTGCCCTACAAGGCGGCAGCAAACGCTGACACGCGGTGCAGCCAAACGCTGATTCAAGTTCTTGCGCAACGCTTCCAAAATTCGGGCCATGGGGTTGAAGCGGCGAATTGGCCGGTAATCACCCCCCAATTCACCGAATCACCCCAGGAGCCCAGCATGCGCAACGACCAAATCAGCAACGACATCCGCGATGCCAATCTGAGTTTTCTGATGCTGGCGCAAAACGCCATTCGCCGCGACCCCCAGCAAGCGCTGGCCCGATTTGGCATTGGCCAGGAGTCTGCCGAGCTGATTGCCCGGCTGTCAGCGGCGCAAATGCTCAACATTGCCAGCAGCCCGGTGCTGCTGTGCCGCATGCGGGTGGATGACGAGATGGTGTGGGGTCTGCTCACCAGCCACACCACCCCACGCAGCGATGTGCCTGACAGCGCCCCGCTGCGCACCGGCCCGCAGTTCAGCCAACGTTTTGCCACCCTCGCCTAAAGGAAATCATCATGGCCACCCCCTCCACCAAAAGCGTCCTGAATGATTCCCGGCAAGTTGAACGCGCCGTGGCGCTGATCCAGCTTGGTGCGCGCCTGCAAGTGCTGGAAAGCGAAACCGACCTGTCTTACGAGCGGCTGCTGCGGCTGTACAAAGAGGTTGCTGGCAAGTCGCCGTCCAAAGGGCAGCTGCCGTTTTCCACCGACTGGTTTCTGACCTGGCAGCCCAACATCCACGCCTCGCTGTTCATGAACACCTATGAATACCTGAGCAAGGTCAGCGCGCTCGACGACATCGACGCAGTGATGAAGGCCTACAAGCTGTACAGCGAGCAAATCGCCGCCTGCGGAGTCGAGCCGCTGCTGAGCATTACCCGCGCCTGGCGGCTGGTGAAGTTCATGGATGCCAACATGCTGCACATGACCCGGTGCAGCAAGTGCGGCGGCCATTTTGTGACCGAACCCTACGAAAACGCCCGCCACTTTGAATGCGGCCTGTGCACGCCGCCGGCACGCGCTGGCAAGGGCGCGGCAGCGGGCAGCATTCTGCTGCACTAAGACAATTGTTTTTATAGCTGTTAGCACATACTGCCAAAGGGCTACAGACTGATTTCTTATAAATTCATCGCTGGCCTTGCGAAGCCGCGTCGGTTTGCGCTTTGGCATCGCCTTGGTAACATGACTGCCGGCAACAACCCTCAAGGAGAGCAGTCATGGGATCAATGGTGAGTTTCCAGCGCCCGGATGGGCAATCAATCAATGGCTACCTGGCTTTGCCAGCACAAGCTGACGGCGCACCCGCAGTGGTGGTGATTCAGGAATGGTGGGGGCTCAACGAGCAGATTCGCAAGGTGGCAGACCGCTTTGCTGCCGCTGGCTACCAGGCGCTGGTGCCTGACCTGTACCGTGGCAGCTCCACCCTAGAGGCCGAAGAAGCCAGCCACCTGATGAACGCGCTGAACTTTGGCGAGGCTGCGGCGCAAGACATTCGCGGTGCGGTGCAATTCCTGAAAACCCGTGCGCCCAAAGTGGGGGTGACCGGCTTTTGCATGGGTGGCGCACTGACGCTGCTGGCCTTGACGCAAACACCCGAAGCCGATGCCGGCGTGGCCTGGTACGGTTGCCCGCCGCTGGAATACATCGATGCCAGCCAGATCAAGGTGCCGCTGCAAGCGCACTGGGGCACGCAAGACGAGTTTTTCAAGATCGAGACGATTGACGCGCTGGAAGACAAATTGCGCGGTGCCGGCGTGGCATTTGACTTTCACCGCTACCTGGCCTACCACGCCTTTGCCAACGAAACTGCGGTGGGCCCGGGCCGCCTGCCCGCCACCCAGTACGACCCGGTGTGGGCACAGCAAGCCTGGGACCGCTGCCTGCGCTTTTTTGGTCGCCATCTGGGTTGACCGGGTGCGCCAGTCTGCCGCCCTCAATATTGCAGATTCAATAGCTACCAACACAACAAAGAAAAGGGCTGCAGGTCATTTTTATCTGCATGACTGAAGCACCATGACGATCCCGAAAATCCCCCGACTGTCCATGTTGGACCTGGTGGCCGTGCGCGAAGGCGGCACGGTGGCCGAGGCGCTGGCGATTGCGCTGCGCACCGCGCAACATGTCGAGTCGCTGGGTTTTACCCGCTATTGGCTGGCCGAACATCACAACATGGCGGGCATTGCCAGTTCGGCCACCGCGGTGCTGGTCGGGTACATTGCTGGCGGCACGCAGCGCATGCGGGTGGGCTCGGGCGGCATCATGCTGCCCAACCATGCGCCGCTGGTAGTGGCCGAAGCCTTTGGCACGCTGGCCGAGCTGTACCCGGGC
>JAIFMT010000202.1 GCA_020048295.1 Rhodoferax sp. | reverse complement strand
GGTCAGGTCACAAACCAGGGTCTGGAAGTTGACCAGCGCCTCCATCCGTCCCTGGCTGATTTCGGCCTGGTACGGCGTGTAAGCGGTGTACCAGGCCGGGTTTTCCAGGATATTGCGCAGAATCACGCCGGGCGTGTGGGTGCCGTAATAGCCCTGGCCAATAAAGCTCTTGAACACCTGGTTTTTGCTGGCGATGGACTTCAGCTCAGCCAGCGCCGCCGCCTCAGAAATGGCCGCAGGGATGTCCATGGCATGGCTGCGGGCAATCGAGGCAGGCACGATCTCGTTGATCAGCGCCTGGCGCGAGGTGGCATTCACAGCCTGCAGCATCAGCGCTTCGTCGGCGGCGCTGATGCCAATGTGGCGGGCAATGAATTCGGATGGGTTTTCGAGGTGGGCAAGCGTGGGTGTCGTGGTCATGGCAGTTCAATCAAGGAGAGCGCGCAGCCCGCTGATTTGGCGGGCAAAGCAGAATTCGGCGCAAGAAGGGCTTCAACAGACTCGGGACTTGCCGTCAAAGCATCCTGGATGTCAGTGTGCCTCGGCGGCAAACGCGGTGTAGCTGGTCTCGTCCATCATGGCATCAAGCTCCGCCGGGTTGGTCAGCGTCATCTTGAAGAACCAGCCGGCACCCAGCGGGTCAGAATTGGCCAGCGCCGGGTCAGCGCGCAGCGCTTCATTCACTTCAGTCACCACGCCCGCAGCGGGAATGTAAACATCAGCCGCCGCCTTGACCGACTCGACCACCGCCGCAGTGTCTTTGGTGGCGTAGCTTTTGCCCACTTCTGGCAGGTCCACAAATACCACGTCGCCCAGCGCGTCTTGCGCGTGGTGAGTGATGCCGATGGTGGCCTGGTTGCCGTCGATGCTGATCCATTCGTGGTCGGGGGTGTATTTGATGGTCATGGGAAAACTCCAGTGAGGGTGTCAGTTGAAACAAAAGATTAGCCACGGAAATAGCGGGTGGGCACAAACGGCATGGCGGTGACCAACATGGGCACCGGCTTGCCACGCACCATTGCGTTGATCTGCGTGCCCACGGCAGCAAACTCGGGGGGCACGTAGCCCATGGCGATGGGCTTGTCAATGGTTGGGCCCAGCAAGCCGCTGGTCACCTCGCCAATGGGCTGGCCGGTGGCATCATGCAGCGTGGTGTGTTCGCGCACGGGAATCCGCTCCAGTGCCATCAGTCCAACACGTTTTCGAGCTACAGCCCCCGTACTATCATCGAGTTGTGCTAGTATTTTTGAAGCGCCTGGGAAGCCACCTGCGCGTGCGCCACCGGCTCGGCGCACCTTTTGCATGGCCCAGCTCAGGCCGGCTTCGACCGGCGTGGTGCTGCTGTCAATGTCGTTGCCGTAGAGCGGCAGGCCGGCTTCAAGGCGCAGCGAGTTGCGCGCGCCCAGGCCAATCGGCTTGACCTCGGGCTGTGCCAGCAGCGCTTGTGCCAGTGCCAGTGCGTCGGACTGGTGCACCGAAATCTCAAAACCATCTTCGCCGGTGTAGCCACTGCGGGTCAAAAACACCTCGATGTGCTGTTCCCCCGCCTGCACGGCAAAAGTGCCGCCGGTCATGAACACCAGTCGCTCCACCCCCGGAGCCAGCCGCGACAAGGCGGTGACGGCTTGCGGCCCTTGCAGCGCCAGCAGCGCGCGCTCTGGCATCGGAATCACGTCGCAGCGGGTGCCAATGTGGGTCTGGATGTGGGCGATGTCGCCTGCCTTGCAGGCCCCGTTGACGATGACAAAAATATCGCTACCCCGGTTGACAAACATCAGGTCGTCGATGATGCCGCCGGCATCATTGAGCAGCAGGCCGTAGCGCTGCTTGCCCACGGTCAGGTCGATCACATCGACTGGCAGCAGCGATTCCAAAGCCGCCGCCGCATCCGGGCCGACCAGACGCAACTGGCCCATGTGTGATACATCAAACAAGCCCGCCGCGCTGCGGGTGTGCTTGTGTTCGGCCATCAAACCGGCCGGGTATTGCACCGGCATTGAATAGCCGGCAAACGGCACCATGCGCGCACCCAGGGCGATGTGCAGGTCATTCAGGGGAACTTGTAACAGTGGGGCAGGGGACGCGGACATATTGGGGAACTCCAGGGGCAGACCAAAAAAACCACGGCCATCACTGCGGTGATGCCATGGGCTGCCCCCGCTGTCCGCTTTACCTGAGAGATTCGCCGGGTCGGTGCCTGCTGGTGTGGGCGGGCCGACTGCGGGTTGCTCCTTCGGTGGGCTGCACGACCCGGTTTGCCAGGATGCTGCCTCTCTCCAGTGGGGATACGCCTTGCGCTTTTCGACGTTCAAGACGCTTGTCAGTCCTTTTTGCCTGAGCGTTCAAGCTGCTGCAATCAGCAACCCTGCGCCTTCGGCGGCCGTCTGTGGATATTTATCCGGTGGCAGCTCTCTCCTGACAGGTGCAAATTCTACAGGCTCGGATTTGGGCCCTTGGCAGGGGCCCGATGGATATCAATATGTTAAAAAGTTGATAGCTGCCAGCGCATGCTGAATATGGCCTGGAAGCCAATTTCTTATAAATTTCTCAACCGACAAAAGTGGCAAGCTTGCAAGTTGACCTTGTCGCCTGCCGGGCTTGTGGATGTTGTACTTATGAAAACGTGCGAATCGCCGTCTTTGGCCGGAACGCCTTGCACACCGCTGCATCAGTCTCCAGATACGGCCCGCCAATCAGGTCGATGCAGTAGGGCACGGCGGCAAAGATGCCGTCCATGCGCTGCGTGCCATCGGCCTCCTTCAGGCCTTCCAGCGTCTCGGCAATGGCCTTGGGTTGGCCAGGCAGGTTGATGATCAGCGTCTGATTGCGGATCACCGCCACCTGGCGCGACAGGATGGCGGTGGGCACAAACTTCAGGCTGATCTGGCGCATTTGCTCGCCAAAACCGGGCATGACCTTGTGGGCCACAGCCAGCGTGGCCTCGGGGGTCACGTCGCGCGGGGCCGGGCCGGTGCCGCCAGTGGTCAGCACCAAAGCGCAGCCGGCATCGACCAACTCGATCAGCGTGGCACTGATGCTGGCTTGCTCGTCGGCAATCAGCCGGGCTTCAAACTGCAGCGGGTTTTTCAGCGCCCGCGTCAGCCAGTCTTGCAGCGCCGGCAAGCCCTTGTCAACATACTGGCCGCTGGCGGCACGGTCGCTGATTGAGACGATGCCGACTTTGACCGCGTCAAACGGATTGGCAGCAGGGAGGGTGGACGTGTTCATGAGGCCTCGCGGGCAGGGCTAAAGACGGGAGCGGCAGGCTCGGGGTCGGGAATGGCGGTGAGCGTCTCGCGCACCAGTTGAAAAATATCGCGATAGGCGCGGCCATGGCGCACGGCAGCACCGGGCTTTTCGGGCACGGCATCTTTACGCGCTTGCCGCACCAGGGCGCGCAGTTGCTGGGCGTCGGTGGCAGGGTGCTGGGTCAGCCAGTCTTGGGTCGCGCTGTCGTCGGCCAGCAACCGGTCGCGCCACTGCTCGCTTTGGTGCAGCACCAGGTTTTCAGCCGCCGAGCCGTTGGATTGTTCGTCCAGAGCCGCACGCACGCTGGCCAGCACATCGGCATCGAGCAGTCGCATCAGCTTGCCAATGAACTGCATCTGGCGGCGCTTGCCCTCGAAATTGGTGATGCGTTTGGCATCCGCAATCGCATCCTTGAACTTGTCGGACAGGGCGAGGCGCTCCAGCAGGTCGCCACGCAGCGTCAGCAGCTCTTCACCAATCTTTTGCAGCTCGGTGCTTTCGCGCTTCAGGTCGGTGCGGCTTTGCTCGCTGGTGCCTTTGAGTTCGGCTTTGAGTTCCAGATCGCGCTCGCTGCCTTCGGCAACGAACTCACCACGAACAAAATAGCCTTTTTTGAGTTTTCTTGACATAGCCAAGTATCATAGCCGCCGCCAAGAATCAACCCAAGGTGCGCCCATGGGCGTGCCATCTGACTGCTGCCTTTATGCCTTCAACTTCTGTCAAATCCACTGCGCGCCAATCCAGACCCAAGACTGCTGCCGCCTCCCGGTCGTTGGCTGCACCGCAGCAAGCCGAGAAAGGCTTTGCCTACAGCCGCGCTTTTTTTGAGAATCTGGTGGACAGCGCCCTGGATCACGCCAAAAAGCTCGGCGCCACTGATGCCGCAGCGCACGCCTCTGAAGCCTGTGGCCTGAGCGTGTCGGCGCGCCTGGGCGAGCTGGAAAATGTGGAGCGCAACCGCGACAAGTCGCTTGGCATCACGGTGCACCTTGGCCAGCGTCGGGGCAACGCCAGCACCTCTGATTTTTCCCAGGTGGCCATTGAGCAAACCGTGCAAGCGGCGTTTGACATTGCCCGTTTTACCGCCGAAGACCCATTTGCCGCCTTGCCGGATGAAGCTGACATTGCCAGCGCCACCGAACAGCGCACCGATCTGGAGCTGTTTTTTCCATGGGTCATTACCAGCGAAGAGGCGGCGCAGCTGGCGCTGCAAACCGAAGCTGCCGCGTTTCGGCTGGACCCGCGCATTGACAACAGCGAAGGGGCCAGCGTGTCGGCGCAGCAGTCGCACTTTTTCAGTGCCCACACGCATGGTTTTCGCGGGGGTTACGCCAGTTCGCGCCATTCGCTGTCGGTGTCGCCGATTGCCGGCAAGGGCGACGACATGCAGCGGGATTATTGGTACAGCTCGCAGCGTGACCCGGCCGACCTGGCCTCGCCCGAAGCGATTGGCCGTTACGCGGCAGAGCGCACTCTGAGCCGACTGCACGCGCGCAAGATTGCCACTACCGAATGCCCGGTGCTGTTTGAGTCGCCGCTGGCAGCGGGCTTGCTGGGCAGTTTTGTGCAGGCCGTCAGCGGAGGTGCGCTGTACCGCAAGAGTTCTTTTTTGCTCGATTCGCTGGGCAAGCCGGTGTTTCCCAAGCACATTGACATCCTCGAAGACCCGTTTGTCCGGCGTGGCAAGGGCAGTTCGCCGTTTGATGATGAAGGCGTGCGGGTGCAGCCGCGCAGCGTGGTCGAGGCGGGCCGGGTGCAGGGCTATTTTCTGGGCAGCTATTCAGCACGCAAACTCGGCATGAAGACCACCGGTAACGCCGGCGGCTCGCACAACCTGACATTGACATCGCGCCTGACGCAGCCGGGTGACGATCTGGTGGCCATGTTGGCGCGTCTGGGCACGGGACTGTTTGTTACCGAACTGATGGGCAGTGGTGTTAACAGCGTCACCGGCGACTATTCACGCGGGGCCAGCGGTTTTTGGGTGGAAAACGGCCGTATAGCCTACCCGGTGCATGAGATCACCATTGCGGGCAACATGAAAACCATGCTGAAAAACATCGTGGCGGTGGGGGCAGATGCCTACAACTACGGCTCCAAGACGGTCGGCTCGATCCTGATCAAGCGCATGAAGGTGGCTGGCAGTTAGCTGCGAATAGTGCCGGGGTCGGTATGCCTCAAGTCACTTGTAGCTGGCCCATCATGCCGGCGTTTTCGTGCTCCAGGATGTGGCAGTGGAACATGCGTGGCCCTTTGAAGTGCTGCACCATCTTGAGGCGCACGGTTTGGCCGGATGTGAGGTTGACCGTGTCGCGCCAGGCGCGATACGGGGCAGGTGTGGTCTTGCCATCCAGCTCGGACTCGATCACCTGAAACTGCGTGCCGTGGATGTGAAATGGGTGGTCCATGTCGGACTCGTTGACGATTTCCCACAGCTCGACCTCGCCGGCGCGGCTGGTCATATCAATGCGCGCCATGTCAAACTGTCTGCCGTTGACCAAAAACTTCATGCTGTGCACACCGGCTGCCATGGACATTTTTTCTGAGAACACCACACGCTTTTTTGCTTTGAACGGCCCCAGGTCGGCGATGCTGCGCAGTTTGGCGGGCAAGGCGGGCAAGGTTTGGCCGCTGGCCGCGCCAAAGTCCACTTGCAGCAGCGTTACGGCTTGGTCGGGCGGCGCGTTGCCCATCTTGCCTCGTGCATAGACCCCAGCCTGCAGCGCCACCCGGCTGGCGCTGCCGGGCGCATCGACGATCACCTCAGCGCGCTGCGCCGGGGCCAGCAGCAACTCCGTCAGGCCGCGCACCGGTTTTTCCAGCAGGCCACCATCGGTGCCCACCAGCGTCAGTGTGCTGCCGGGCAGGCCAAGGCGCAGGTAGCGCGCGCTGTTGGCGTTCCAGATGCGCCAGCGTTCGCGCCCGCCCGCTGCAAATGTCAGCAGCGGCTGGTGTTGGCCGTTGACCAGCGCAAACTGACCTTCGCGGCCATCCATCTCGTCGTTGGCATCGCTTGGCGCAACGCGGCCATCGGCAGCGAGCTTCAGGTCAGAGCACACCAGCAGGCGCTCGGGCAGTTGGCTCAGCGGGTCGTCCTTGGCGCGCACGATGAAGGTGCCCGCCAACCCGCGATAGACCTGTTCAGCAGTGAATCCATGCGGGTGCGGGTGGTACCAGTAGGTGCCCGCGCAGCCCTTGGGCAGGGTGAACTTGTACACGCGCTGGCTACCAGGTGCCACCGCATCCTGCGGGTTGCCGTCTTGCTCAGCGGGCACCGGCAGGCCGTGCCAGTGGATGGTGCTGGGTTGGGGTAGGCGGTTGACGAACAAGATTTCAACCGTGTCGCCTTCAAACACCTCGATCAGCGGGCCGGGCAAGCTGGCGTTGTAAGCCCACAGCTCGGTCGGGCCGGCGCCAATCAGCGTCAGGTTGACCGGCTCGGCAGTCAGCGTGGCCTGAAACACACCGGGCCGGGTGCTGGTGTTGGCCAATTTCGCCAGTTTGGCCAGGGGTGCGCCAGTTGGCAGCGCGCTGACCGGGGCCAGCACGGTGCTGGCTGCGGTGGTACCTGCCGGTGCGGCCATGCCGTGCTGACTGTGGTCCATGCCCGCCATGGTTTGCGCCCAGGACGGATTCAAGCCCAGCATGGGCAGGCTGCCCAGGGCCGTGAGAAAAGTGCGTTTTTGCATGATGGATGCCTGTTCTGAAAATTTATAAGAAATTGAGCTGTAGCCCATGTAACGTATGCGCTAGAAGCTATTGAATAAATAGCATGCAGGGCAGGTTGGCGCAGCGTAACCCGACATCTGACACGCGCAACTTACGTCGGGCAACACCTTGCGGCGAGCCCGACCTCCGTCAGCTGGCAACGCGATTTGCCATGACGTTGCGCCAATTTGGGTCAGGCAATCGGCGGCCTGAGCCCTGGGGGCGCTGTCACGCTGGCAAAACGGCTGGTCCGTTGGGCTGGTAGGGCTGCCAGGGGTGTGCTTGCAGGCACAAATGGCTGGACGAGGATGGCTGTGCTTAAGTGGCACAGCCCGCACGCCTCACACATGCAGGTGGCGTGGGTGGTAGCGCTGTGCTGGCTGTTGTGATCGACACCGGTGGCTGTGGCGGTTTGCGCTATGTCATGCACGCAAGCCGGGGCTGTTGCTGACATTTCAGCATAA
>JAIFMT010000089.1 GCA_020048295.1 Rhodoferax sp. | reverse complement strand
GCTCGTTGTACAGCAGCGCCCGGCCCAGCTCGTTGGGGATAAAGGCAATCACCTCACCGGCTGCCGACAGCAACACACCCGCGCCGATCACACTCACCGTGGCCAAACTGCCGACCGCCACCGAGGCCGCCACCGCTCCCGTGGCCAGCACCTCGATGCTGGCCTGTGCGCCGTCAGAAGCGCGCTCCAGCAAATACAGCGTGCCGCGAGCAGTGACCGTGACCGCCTTGACGACCAGCACGGTGCCGGCGGTGGACAACATCACCGGCAGCGCCACCACCGCGCCTGCGGCTGCACTGGCCCCCACCACGACGGATGCAACCGGCATCAGCGAGAGCGCACTGAGGGCTGAGGCCTCGCTTTGCGCTTTTACATCAAATGAGGCTGTAGCCCCCGTCAATATTGCGCTGACAGCTATCACTATTGATGCAATCGGATGTTTCATGGCTCACTCCGCGTCGGTGCTGGCCGTGCTGCCATTGCTCATGCGCGCTTGCAGGCGGGCATCCATCAGGTCAGCCTCATGCCGGTCCCGCAGCGTTTTGGCCAGCGTGAAGGTGCAGGTGATCAGGTACAACCAGCTCACGCCCAAAAACGCCTTGTAGGTATCGTTGAGTTCCATGCGCAGCAGACCCCAGGCGGTGAGCGCCATCGCCGCCAGAAAGCCGCCCCACACCACAAAACCAAACATCGGGCTGTCGTCCGGGCGGCCTTCGGTGCGGGCTTTTTCGGTGTCACGCACATATTTGGCCAGCACAAATGCGGCTGACAGGCAGAAAAAATAGCCCATCACCATGAACGCGCGCGACAGGTCAGCGCCGGGCAAATAGGCCAGCCCGACAGCGCACAAAAAAATCGCCAGGCCAAACGAAATCCAGACCTGCATCACCCAGGCTTTGGAATCACGCTGAATCAGAATTTTGGGGGAAGCTTGCATTGTTGGTCTCCAGAGGTGGTTGAAAGTGAAACAAAGTTTAGGACAGTAGCCATCAGAAATTGGCAAAATACTGAACCAGTCTTATTCATTTGATATTGCGGTATCAAAAAACGATACTTTATGACTGCGCAACGCAACAAAGGCATCGCAACATCCAGCCTGCTGCGCTCAGCCTTGGGCCAACAGACCGGCCACGCGCTCACGCAGCAACGCCGGCTGTACCTCAGCACCGGCCAGCGGCGCGCCGACATTCAAGCCCACCCGGCTGAACGCGCCCCGGCGAAACGGCCGCACCATGGCACCGCCCTGCTCGACCCGGCTAAAAAACGAGCCCCACAGGTTGGTCAGCGCCATCGGCACCACCGGCACGCTCAAGCCCATCTGGCTGGTGCGCTCCAGAATCTTCATGATGCCGCCCTTGAACTCCTGCAGCGTGCCGTCACGCGTCAGCCCACCTTCGGGAGCGGCCTCGTAGGTCTGCGCGTCCTGCGTGCGCGGTGCAATCGGTATCGCCTTGGCCAATCTGAACAGCCAGCCCAGCACCGGCACCTGAAAGATCTTGTGGTCCATCAGAAAGTAGATCGGGCGCGGGCTGGCTGCCATCAGCAGCACTGCATCAACAAAACTCACATGGTTGCACACCAGCACTGCCGCGCCTTGCGACGGAATGTTGTCGTCCCCCCGCACCTTGAAGCGGTAAATAAAGCGCGACATCACCCAGGCGACAAAACGCAGCACATATTCAGGCACCAGCATGAAGATGTAGAACGCCACCACCGCGTTGGCGATGCCGGTGAAGAGAAAAATCTGCGGGATGCTGAAACCGCTTTTCAGCAGCGCGCCAGCAATCACCGCGCTGGCAATCATGAACAGCGCGTTGAGAATGTTGTTGGCAGCAATGATGCGGGCGCGGTGCGTGGGCAAGCTGCGCATCTGGATCAGCGCGTACATGGGCACGCTGTACAGCCCGGCAAACAGGCTCAGCAGCATCAAGTCAAGCATCACGCGCCAGTGCTGCGCCTGCCCGACAAAGGCCAGCACCCCCATGCTGCCCGCTGGCGACAGGCCGGCCAGGGCAAAGTACAGATCAATCGAAAACAGGCTCATGCCAATGGCACCGAGCGGCACCAGGCCAATTTCGACATGGCGCTTGCTCAGCACCTCGCACAGCAGCGATCCGGTGCCAATGCCCACCGAAAACAGCACCAGCAGAAACGAGGCCACCTGTTCGTCGCCGTGCAACACCTCCTTGGCCATGCTGGGAAACTGGCTCAGAAACACCGCGCCAAAAAACCACATCCAGCTGATGCCCAGCAGCGAGCGAAACACGGCAATGCTTTCATGCGCCAGTTTCAGGTTGCGCCAGGTCTCGGACACCGGGTTCCAGTTGATCTTGAGTTGCGGGTCGGTCGCCTCGGCCGACGGAATGGCAGCCGACACCAGCCGCCCCAGCAGTGCCAGGCCAACGCAAGCGATCGCCACGTCGCGGCCACCCACTTCGGGTATGGCCACCAGCAGCCCGCCGGCCACCTGCCCGAGCAAGATCGCCACAAACGTGCCCATTTCGACCATGCCGTTGCCACCGGTGATTTCGCGCTCGCTCAAGACCTGCGGCAAATAGGCAAACTTGACCGGGCCAAACAGCGTGGAATGCAGCCCCATCAAAAACGTGCAAATCAGCAGCACCGTCACGCTGGCGCTCATGAAACCGTAGGCCGCCAGCAGCATGATGGCGATTTCCAGGTTCTTCACAAAACGGATCATCGCCGTCTTGTTGTACTTGTCGGCCAGCTGCCCGCTGGTGGCCGAAAACAGCAAAAACGGCAGAATAAACAGCGCCCCAATCACCAGCCCGGCCAGCGACGGCGGCAGCCATTCGACGCTGAGCTGGTAGGTCACCATCACCGTGAAGGCAAACTTGAACAGGTTGTCGTTGGCTGCGCCAGAAAACTGGGTCCAGAAAAACGGCGCAAATCGTCGCTGCGTGAGCAGCGCGAACTGGTTGGGGTGGCTGTGGCCGGACATAGGGGGTGTCTCCAAAAAATGGTTGCGAGCGTTTGTGTGGTTCAAGCGCGTCGGTCACAGGTCCAACGGCATTCAAGACTGGATGCCATTTTGCATGAGCGCTGGCCGGCAAAGGCCATCGCAGCAGGAACTTGTTGGCTTTGGCGCACCAGGCACACGCGCTGGAGTATTCGCTTGCGCCGGTAAAATTCCTGCAAAATTCTGGTCCAGTCTCAACTTTTTGCAACCAAAGTAGCAAAATTCAATACCCATGAGCACATCAGCCGACCTTGTCACCGCCCTCAAGCAAGAGCTCAAGTCCGCCCGCATGACCTACGCCGATCTGGCGCAGGCCTTGGGAATGGCGCAAAGCAGCGTCAAGCGCATGCTGGCCAAAGGCGACATGCCGCTGTCGCGCATTGATGCCATTTGCCGCGCCCTCAAACTCGACTTTGCCGACCTGGCGCGGCGCGTGGCGGATGCGCAGCCGCTGCTGGCACAGCTGACGCAGGAGCAGGAAAGTGCCGTGGTGGCCGACAAGAAGCTGCTGCTGGTGGCCATTTGCGTGCTGAGCCAGTGGACGCTGGAGCAGATCACCGCCAGCTACCGGCTGACTGAAGCCGAGGGTATTGGCTACCTGGCGCAGCTCGACCGCATCGGCATCATCGAGCTGCGCCCGCTGAACCGCTATCGCCTGAAGCTGGCCAAGGCGTTTCGCTGGCGGCCGCACGGGCCGGTGATGAATTACTTTCGCGACAACGCGTTGCTGGACTATTTCTCGGGCGGCTTCAACGGCGCGGGCGAAGGGCTGCTGCTGGTGCATGGCTCGGTCAGCCGCAGCCTGGCCCCGGTGTTCATGGAACGCATGCAGCGCGTGGCGCAAGACTTTGCCCAACAGCACCTGGCCGACCAGAAGTTTGATGACAAAGACCGCGAGGGCTACACCCTGCTGCTGGCCATGCGCGCCTGGGAGTTTGAGGCCTTCAGCCTGCTGCGGCGCTGAGCCCGGCCACGCTGCACAGGGCCGCCCGACAGCGCACACGGCTTGGCTACACTTCAGCGCTAGCCAGCCAAGCCATGCCAGGCCGCAACGGTGTTTCCCATGGCCACGCCCTGAATTTTCTGCCGCAGTCTCCTGACCCGATTCACTTTTCGACTTTCCTGTCAAGCGTTCAGAACCCGGATGCCCCATGACCCACACCTTGACCGCGATCGTCCGGCTGACCCGGCTGGCCCTTCATCTAAGCTATGGCCTGATGGTCGTTCGCTGGCGCTTTCCGCATCTTTCATCGCTGCAAAGGTCTGAACGAATTCAGGCCTGGGCCCTTGATCTGCTTGCGCACCTAGCTATCAAGGTTGAAGTTGTTGGGAAACCACCGCAAAGCGGTCCGGTGCTGCTGATGGCCAATCACATCTCCTGGCTTGACATCGTCATGATGCTGGCTTGCGGGCACTGCCGGTTTGTCGCCAAGTCTGAAATCCAGCATTGGCCGCTGATCGGGCGGCTGGCGCGTTCGGCAGACACGTTGTTCATCACGCGCGAATCATCGCGCGCGGCGCTGCATGTGGTGCACCAGATGGCCGAGCAACTGCGCGCGGGTGAAGTACTGGCCGTATTTCCTGAGGGCACCACCAGCAACGGCTTGCAACTGCTGCCGTTTCACGCCAACTTGTTTCAGGCGGCGATTTCAGCCAATGCGCCGGTGCAACCGGTGGCGCTACAGTTTGTTGATGTGCGCAGCGGCCGCCCCAGCCTGGCACCGTGCTACATCGACGACGACACGCTGTTTGGCTCGATCTGGCGCACGCTCAGCGCGCCGCCACTGCGCGCCACACTGCGCTTTGGCACGCCACAGTTTTGCCAGGGGCGCGACCGGCGAAGCTGGGCTGGCGACACCCGCGACGCCGTGTGTGCCTTGCTGCAACCCGCCACGGCTGAACGCGAAAATCTTTAATCTGCGCCATCGTGCTTTACGAATGCCGCGCAATGCCAGTAGCATTGGTGGCATGCAGCGCAATTTTTTGTCACAGCATTCGCTCAAGACCCGCGTCACCCTGTCAACCATGGCCATTTTTTTGGTCAGCTTATGGAGCCTGTCGTTTTACGCCAGCTTTGAGCTGAAAAAGGACATGCAAGAAGAGCTGTCGGCCCAGCAGCGCACGATGGTGACATTGCTGAGCGAGCAAATCAACCTGCGCCTGAGCGAGCGACTGCACTGGCTGCAACTTGTTGCCAAAGAAATCAGTGCCGAGCAGCTGCAAGATGCCAAGGCCTTGCAAACCCATCTGGACAACCGGCCCATTCTGCGCCATGAGTTCAATGAAGCCGTGCTCGCGCTGGGTGCCGACGGACAAGCCATCGTCGAGATGCCGCGCGGTGCCGGCCATGTGGGTCGTGGGCGAATCGATCTGCATTCGGTCAACACCGCCCTGCAGCAAGGGCAGGCCTGCATCGGCGAGGTGTTTGTGGATGTCCACAACGGTGACCCAATGCTCAGCATGTCAGCACCTTTGCGCAATGCCAAGGGGCAAGTTATTGGCACATTGACCGGGCTGACCAATCTGACACGCCCCAACTTTTTCAGCATCATCACGGACAACCATTACGGCAAGTCCGGTGGCTTCCTGCTGGTCGATCCCAAGCGGCGCCGGATCATCACCGCCTCCGACCCGTCCCGCATCATGGAACAGCTGCCCAACCCGGGTGTCAGCGCCGCGCTGGACCGCTTCCTTGACGGCTATGAAGGATCGCAGATTTTTATCAATCCAAAAAATACAGAGATTCTGGCCTCAGACAAGTCGGTGCCGATCACCGGCTGGATCGTCTCGGCGGTACTGCCCACCCGAGAAGCCTTTGCGCCGATCCAGGCCAGCCTGCTGCGCATGCGCTATGCCACCTTGCTGCTAACTTTGCTGGCCGGCAGCCTGACCTGGTGGCTGCTGCGGGCACAGCTGGTGCCGGTGTCAGACACCATCAAGGCCCTCACCCGGCTGGGCCACGCCGACCAGCCGTTGCAGCCCGTGGCGGTGCAAGCCACGGGTGAAATTGGCCTGCTGGTGACGGCCTTCAATGGGCTGCTGACGCGGCTGCTGCAGCACGAGCAGGCGCTCAAGCAAAGCCAGTCGATGCTGGCCCGCACCGAAGCCATTGCCCATGTGGGCAGTTGGGAATGGGATGTGGTAACCGACATCGTCACCTGGTCGGACGAGCTGTTCCGGATTTTTGGTTTGCCGCCCGCCCGCTGCGCGCCACCGTTTGCCAGCCAGAGCCGGCTTTACGCGAAGGATGACTTTCAGCGCCTCACCGATGCGGTCGCGCAGGCACTGGCACAGGGCAGCGCATACACCCTGGAGCTGGTCGCGTTGCGCGAAAACGGCGAAACCCGCATCTGCCTGGCACGTGGGCAACCCGTGACAGATGCCGATGGCCGGGTGGTGCAGTTGGTGGGGTCGCTGCAGGACATCACCGAGCTGAAGCTGGCACAACAAACCGTGCAGCAAAACTACACCGCCTTGCAAAGCGTGCTGCAAACCACGCTGGACGGCTTCTGGCGCACCGATGCACAGGGCCTCTTGCGCCAGGTCAATCCGGCCTATTGCGCCATGTCGGGTTATGCCGAGGCCGAGTTGCTGACAATGCACGTCAGCCAGCTCGACGCCCTGGAGCACGAAGCGCAAACGGCCCAGCGGATGGCACGCATGCTGGCCGAGGGCCGCGACCGCTTTGAGACGCGGCACCGGCGCCGCGATGGCTCGCTGTGGGATGTGGAAGTCAACGCCACCGTCAACCCGAGCGGCGCTGGCGAAATCTATGCCTTTTTGCGCGACATCAGCCAACGCAAGCACGCCGAGCAGGAGTTGCGCATGTTGGCCAGTGTGTTCAGTCATGCCTACGAGGGCATCATCATCACCGACACGCAAGGCGGCATTCTCAATGTCAACCAGGCCTTTTGCCGCATTACCGGCTACAGCCGCGTCGAGGTGCTGGGCAAGAATCCGAGCATGCTCAAGTCGCAGCGCCAGGAGCCGGAGTTTTACACCACGCTTTGGCACGATTTGACAAAGTTCGGCCATTGGAGTGGCGAAATCTGGAACCGGCGCAAAAACGGTGAGGTGTATGCCGAGCTGCTCAACATCAGCGCCGTGCGCGACGAACACGGTACCGTGCGCCAATACGTCGGCCTGTTTTCAGACATTTCGGTTCGCAAGGCGGTGGAAGACCGGGTGCGGCAACTGGCGTTTTTTGACGCGCTGACCGAACTGCCCAACCGCCGGCTGCTGGCCGACCGGATGGACCAGGCCATGCTGCTCAACCAGCGCAGTGGCCACTATGGCGCGCTGATGTTCATTGACCTGGACAATTTCAAACCACTCAACGACACCCACGGCCATGCCACGGGTGACCTGCTGCTGATCGAGGTGGCGCGCCGGCTCAAGGCCTGCGTGCGCCATGTGGACACCGTCGCCCGAATTGGTGGTGATGAATTTGTGGTGCTGCTCAGTGAACTTGACGCCCAAGCCGGCACCGCCAGGCAGCAAGCGCACGCGCTGGCCGAAAACGTGCGCCAGAGCATGGCCGGCCCTTACCAGCTGTCGGCCAAACACCACGGCCAACCCGACACACACGTTGAACACCGCTGCAGCGCCAGCATTGGCGTCACACTGTTTGGCCCCACCGAGAGCGATCAGGGCCGGGTACTCAAACAAGCCGATGCCGCCATGTACCGCGCCAAGGATGCGGGTCGCAACCGCGTGGTGTTTTATGAAGGCGCCTTTGATACTATCTAGTTGATAGCTGCTAGCGCATGTCCTGTAAGGGCTAGAGGCTAAATACTTATATATTCTGCAACCCGACCCAGCGCACCCCGGTGCTGGCAGAATCCAGCACTGTTACATCATCTGGTGCATCTCGATTCATGCCTTCCAACTCCGCTGCGGCGCAACCTGGGTCAGCCGCGCCAATTTCAGTGATCTCGCTGTCTGTTCCCGTGGCCATGGGCTATGTGCCGCTGGGGGCGGTGTTTGGCTTTTTGTTTGTGCAGGCCGGCGCCACCTGGTGGCTGGCCATGCTGGCCAGTGTGTTGGTGTTTGCCGGTGCCGCGCAGTTCATGATGGTGCCCATGCTGGCGGCCGGGCTGCCGCTGGCCTCGATTGCGCTGGCCACCCTGGTGGTCAACCTGCGGCATATTTTTTATGGCTTGTCGTTGCTGGACAAACTGCCTAAAACCGCGGCGGCACGCTGGTATCTGGTGTTTGCGCTCACCGATGAAACCTATTCGGTGCTGACCACCCTGCCCGCTGGCACCAGTACGCGGCAAATGGTGGGGGTGGCGCTGCTCAACCAGGGCTGGTGGGTACTGGGCACGCTGCTGGGCGCGGTGATCGGCAGCCAGGCGCAGGTGCCGCTGGTGGGGCTGGACTTTGCGCTGGCAGCGCTGTTTGCCGTGCTGGCGGTGGAGCAGTGGCGCAGCGCCCACAGTGCCGTGCCGCTGTGGGTGGCGCTGGCCAGTTACGGGGCAGCACAGCTGCTGCTGCCACAACAGGCGCTGCTGATCGCCATCGCGCTAAGTGTGCTGGCCGGGATGCTGCTGGGCAATACAACGGCCAAAAACCACCCCGATGGGTCGGCACCATGACCAGCATCCACCCGGGTTACGCGCTGGGTGCGCTGGCCGCCATGGCGGTGGTGACCTTTGGCCTGCGCGCCCTGCCCTTTCTGGCGGCCAAGTTTTTGCAACGGCACCCGCTGGTGGTAGGCAGTGCCCGTGCTAACCCGGCAGGCCCGTGGGCTGAGCTGGCAGCAGTGAGCTGCGTGCTGGGGTTGCAGTGGTGGCGCAAGCATGCGCTGCTGAGCATTCTGGCCGGCACTGCACTGTATGTGCTGCTGCGTAACGCGGCTTGGCTGGGGTAGGGCCTGGCTTGGCGGTGCTGCACCCTTTGTCGGCTCTGCCCATCGCTTGAACAAAACACGCCTGCCCCCAGCCCTGCTTCTCTTTGCGGACATGCGCTTGTCGCCAATGCCTGCGCTGGCTCAGTGGTCAAATAGGTGCTCGATCGACTCACTCAACAGCGCTCATGGCACGCATTCAAATCCAACTCCCTGACTCATTCTCTTTTTCTACCGACATCACGCTGTACCAGCTGCATATGAATTACGGCGGGCATCTTGACAATGCCCTGCTGCTCACGCTGGTGTCGGAGGCACGGGTCAGGTTTTTCAAGTCGCTGGGCTACACCGAGCTCAACGTTGAAGGCGTTGGCATACTGGTGGCCGACGCGGCGGTGCAATACCGCTCCGAAGCCTTTCACGGTGAAGTGATGGAAGTCAGCATCGGCGCCGCTGACCTGGCGAGCAAGGGCTTTGATCTGCTGTGGTGCATCGTTGAAAAAACCACCCGGCGCGAAGTGGCCCGTGGCAAGACCGGCATCGTCTGCTTCGACTATGCCAGTCGCAAGGTGACGGCCATACCGACGAAATTTCGTGAAAAGCTGGAAAAATTCACTGCACCGCTGAGCTTGCGCTAATCCGTGCGTTGTCTGCAAACCCTGACCGGCACAAACGCAAAAAATCACAACACCGTCACAGCTTTCCAGGCTTTTGCAAACTCACCACCCAGCCCACCACAGGCTTTGCATGCTCAGTACGCAAAGTCACCTGATCCAGCCCGGCAACCGTCAAACCAGCTTGCTGCGCCGCCGGTCAACAGCGCTTCAACCGTAAAGAAGATGTGCCCGCCATGGCGTACTGCGCGTTGGCACGCCGCCAGCGCATCAATCAGACTGCCAAAATAACACAAGGTATCGGCAGAGATCACCACGTCAAAGTTGTTGGGGTGCGCATCCAGAAAACTCACCAGTTCGGCCTGATGCAGCGCACTGTAAATGTTGCGCGTCTTCGCTTGCGCCAGCATGCCGGCTGACAAGTCAACGCCAACAATGCGCCTGACCCAGGGTGCCACCAGCGGTCCGCACAGCCCGGTTCCGCAACCCGCATCGACCATGTCGAGTGCTGCCGCAGGCTCGGGATAACAAACCTGCAGGGCAGCGGCAATTTGCGACGGCGCGCGGTAGTTCAGGCGGGCCAGCTTCCTGTCAAAGGTTGCGGCAAAACCATCAAACGCAGTCTGAATGTAGGCATCGCTGGCACGCTCAGGCGACTGCGGCTGCAGCAGCGCCCTCAGATGGTGCAGAACGACGGCGTTGTCGGGGTCTCGCGCTAGCCATGTCTGATAAAAGTTGACAGCTTCCTGCGGGTGATTGTGAAGAGACAGCGCACTGGCCAGCAATCCACGCGCCAGGCTTTTTGGCAGCAGATGCACGGCTTTGTCGGCGGCTTGAAGCCCTTCGTCAAGCCGACCCAGCGTGATCAGTACCTCGGCCAGACCATACCAGCCCAATCCGGACTCAGGGGTGATCAGGATGGATTGACGAAAAGACTGCTCGGCGGCCAACACATCGGTCGCGAGCTGAATCCGTCCCAGGTTTTCCAGTGCCCTGGCCGTCAACGGGACCTGCCCTGCCAGGTCAATGCAGCGCTGAAAAGCCGCCATCGCCTGCTGTTCACGCATCAGTTTGGCATACACCAACCCGAGGTCGTTCCAGTAGCCTGCGTCATGGGGTACCCGCTGAACGGCTTTTTCAAGCAGCGTCAGCGCCTCCTCACACTGGCCCTGCATATTGCGCAGCGCACCCATCAGGTGCAACGCACCTGGCTCATCGGGAAACGCTTTCAAAAGAGTGAACAACACCTTGTCTGCCGCAGGCAAATTGCCTTGTGACAACAGCGAGCGCGCCAGCGCAAGTGACTGCGGCAAGGTGAATGTGACCGGCTGCTGCTTGCCGATGGTCCCAAAATGTCGTTTGCTGCTTGCCATGCGAAAAAATCTCGCGCCCGGGGTCAAGCCAAACCAATGCGTTTGGCCTGTTCGGTCAATTCAGCCCGGAAATTCGGGTGAGCGATGCCGATCAGCTCGCGCGCACGCTGTTTGGCCGACTTGCCACGCAGCTGTGCCACGCCGTATTCGGTGACCACGTAATTGACGTCGTTCTTGCTGGTGCTCACATGGGTACCCGGGCTCAACATCGGCACGATGCGTGAAATGCTGTCGTCTTTGGCGGTGGATGGCAGCACGATGAAGGCCTTGCCGCCGTTGGACAGGTTGGCCGCGCGGACAAAGTCCGACTGGCCGCCGGTGCCCGAAAACGGCAGATGCCCCAGACTCTCGGAGCCGCACTGGCCCAGCAGATCAATCTGTAGCGTGGCGTTGATGGCCACCAGATTGTCATTTTTGCCAGCCAGCGACGGCGTGTTGGTGAAATCCACCGGGTGAATTTCAAGCGCCGGGTTGCGCTCCATGAACTTGTAGAGCTTGTTCGACCCAAGTGCAAAGGTGGCGACCATCTTGCCCGGCAGATAGTTTTTGCGTCGGTTGGTCACCGCACCGCTTTCCAGCAGGGTCAGAATGCCGTCGCCGACCATTTCGGTGTGAATGCCCAGGTCGTGCTTGTGGGTGAGTTGCATCACCACCGCATCGGGAATGCCGCCGTAGCCAATTTGCAGTGTGGACCCGTCGTCAATCAGGTCGGCCACATACTTGCCAATGGCCTCCTGCACCGGGCCGATCTTGGGCAGGCCAACTTCCAGCACCGGCTCGCTGCTTTCGACCAGCGCCGTCACCTGCGAGATATGCACATGGCAGTTGCCGTAGGCAAACGGCACATTGGGGTTGACCTCCAGCACCACCGCACGCGCTTTGGCGACTGCCGCCATGGTGTAGTCGGCACCCAGGCTGAGCGAGAAGTAGCCATGCGCGTCCATCGGCGAGGCCATGCTGAACACCACGTCGGCGGGCATCTGGCCGCGCTGAATCAGGCTGGGAATCTCGGAAAAATAGTTGGGAATGAAGTCAATCCAGCCCTGCTGGCCGCCGGCACGCGTGGCACCGCCGTAAAACAGCGCCACATGGCGCACATGCTCCACCGTTTGCGGGTCGATGTAGCCAAATTTGCGCATCGCCAGAATCTGCGCCAGCTTCACATCATGAAAATCAAGCCGCTGCTCTGACAAGGCTGCCAGCAGCGTGGGCGGCTCGCCAACGCCGGTGGGCAGAATGATCGAATCGCCGTTGTTGACGAGCTTGATGGCATCCGAGGCCGCCAAAGTTTAGGAACTAAGATAGCTATCATCGCGTCTCGTTTCA
>JAIFMT010000151.1 GCA_020048295.1 Rhodoferax sp. | reverse complement strand
ACCGCCCACCAGGTAAAGGTAGCCCTGCTCATCCACCAGGCAGCCCTGCACGCTGGTGGCGCGGCCAATGTGATCCTGCACACTGAAGTCTGGCTGCACGCGCCAGACCAGCGGGGCGATTTCAAGTTCCACATACACGCGTTGCGGGCCGTTCTGAAAAAACCACTGGCCCTGGGCATCAGCACTGTAGTTGCGGCCAATGAACTCGATCAATTTGTCGTGTTGCAAGCGCGAGCCCTTGCTGCCTGGCACGCCGCACGCAAAGTGGCCCAGGGCCTGTACCCGGTCATCGCGCATGAACCAGTGGCCGCGCGCATCCAGCCCCAGCCAGCCATAGCAATCGGGCACATGCGGCCATTTGGCCATGGCTTGTCTGACGATGTCATCCATCGGCATGGCCTCGGGCCAAGGCGGGCGCAACGGCCACACCAGTTGCATCTGGCAGGTGTGACAGCAACCAGCCGCCCACCGCATCGGGCAAAGTGCGCCAGTGCGAGGGTGGCCTGCCGCTGGCAAAACCCACATGCCCGCCGTGTCGGGGTTGCCACAGCGTCACGTGTTTACCCACCTCACCGGGTTGTGGCAGGCTGCAGGCCGGAACAAACGGGTCATTCAAGGCATTGACCAGCAAGGCGGGCAACTGAACTTGCGCCAGCCGGGGCTTGGCAGAGGCGCGCCGCCAGTAGTCGTGGGTGTCCTTGAAACCATGCAGCGGTGCAGTAAAAACATTGTCAAATGCAAACAGATCGCGGGCAGCATGCATCGCCTGGGCACAAAACAGCCCCGGGTAGCGTGCCAGCTTATGCAACGCCCGGGGCTTCATGCTGGCCAGGAACATGCGGGTATAAACCTGCCGGTTTAAGCCACGCCCCATGGCCTGCCCACTGGCGGCCAGGTCCAGCGGGGCAGAAATGCTGGCCAGTGCCGTCACCGCACGCTGCGCCAGGCTACCGGCTTCTTGCGCCCAGCGCAGCAGCGCATTGCCGCCCAGCGAGATGCCCACCACAAGAATCGGGCCAGCGTGCTGCAGTCGCAGGCGCTCAAGCACCCAGCCAATCTCCTCAAAATCGCCCGAATGGTAGGCGCGCGGAGCCAGGTTGGGCTCGCCGCTGCAGCCGCGAAAGTGCGGCACCACAAAGCGCAGGCTGTGCTGCTGCGCAAATTCTGCAAAGGCCAGCGCGTAATGACTTCTGGACGAGCCTTCCAGCCCGTGAAATAAAACCAGCAGTGGCTGGCCGGGTGCCGCGTCGATCCAATCGAGGTCGATAAAGTCAGCGTCAGGTGTGGCCCAGCGCTCGCGACGGTAGGCGGGCAGCGCCAGCCCGCCCAGCCGATGACGATTGCGCCCCAGCAGCGCGGGCCAAATGGTTTGCGCGTGTCCCCCGGGCAGCCAGCAAGAAGCTACATAGTTCATAGCTTCCTGCGCTTTATCCATATGGTCTAGAGGCCAATTTAATGTAAAACAATGGGGACTTCGCTGATGTCGGGCGACTCATGTGCAGCGCCCGGGCTGGCGTGATGCGCCACCATGCGCCAGCCTTGGGCCGTCTTGAGATAGACGTTGGTGGCCAGCACAAACGCCTGCACCGGACCCTCCTTGGTCAGCACTTCGATGCGCTCGCGCACGCTGTGAACGGCGCACGTCATGCTGTCCACCTTGCGGATGGACTCAGGCCGGATGCGCAAACTGCCGTTGTTGAACATGGCCTCGAACGCGGCGCGGATGGCACCCAGGCCAATCAGGCGGCCACCGCCAGGGTGAATGCAAACAATGTCGTCTTCATCGGCCCAGCACGCCATCAGGCGCTCCAGGTCGGCGCTTTGCAGGGCTTCGTAAAAGCTGGCTTCGGCTTCATCAACCGAACCACCCACGTTGGGGGCCATTTTGGTGAGTTTGGACATGATGCGCAGTAGTGTCAGACAAGTGGCGATTTTGACCCGGCTTGGGCCAGGCACCCACCATTTTGCAGCAGCACCTTGCAAAGCAGTTGCCCTACGCGGGTTTCTGACACTGGATTGCCGGGCTTTGCCGCTTCATAATGGACAGGTTTACATTTTGGGCGCTGGCCCGACATTTTTCGACCGTTCAGCAAGAGATTCAAAGTGAAGCTTTTCAACACCCTGTTCCGTGCCACCTTCCACGCCCATGGCCCATTGGTGGCCAGCATCCTTGCCTTGTTGCCCCTGCTGTGCACAAGCACCCCGGCACAGGCCGAAACGCAAGTGCGCTTTACCTACTCGGCCGATGGTGCCGAGGTGACCGATGCCAGAACCGGGTTGACCTGGCAGCGGTGCAGCCTGGGACAACACTGGAAAGACGGCACCTGCACCGGCACCGCCAGCAGCCACTCAGAAAAACAGGCAGCAGCGCTGGCCAAGGCAAAGTCTGGCTGGCGCATGCCCACAGTCAAAGAGCTCTCCAGCCTGATCGACACCCGCCGGGGCAGCCCCACCATTGATACGAGCGCATTTCCGGCCACACCCAGTGCCTGGTTTTGCACGGCATCGCCCTACCTGGGCAGTGCCAGTCTGGCCTGGTATGTGAGCTTTCAGCATGGCGAAAGCAGCCCCCTCAACCGCGAACAGCGCCACCTGATTCGTCTGGTTCGCAAGTAGCCAGCACCGGTTTGCGGCCGCTGTGTGTGCTGCAAGGGGTTCCGGTGGATAAACAGTTCGCTATGCAATTTGGAGAAAACGAATGCCTTTGATGCCGGCGCAGTTTGACGCACCCGAGCGTGGACTGCACCCATTCGCCCCAACCGAGCCCGATCAACTACTTCATGCTCTGCTCATGGCCAGTTTGCGCGGCGGCCAGGTTGACGTGCCGGCACTGCGCCAAGCCTTTGCGCATAGCAGCTTTCCCAAGCGGGCGCTGCGGCTGATTTTGATTCTGTATGCACCCGGACACCGCCGGATTCTGGTGTCACGCGCGTTTGACGGCGGCAAACTTGACTTTACCGATGTCTTTGGACACGTGCTGGCGCATGCAAGGCGTGTTGCCCTGGCCACTGAGGCATGCAGCCTGCAACTGGACTTTGTGACCGAGGCCCCACGGCGGGTTGACCTGTTCCAGATTGGCATGGAGCAGGCCGGCGAGCGACATTTTGAGATTGGCGTGGATGGCCTGCTGATCCGCACGCGCGAAGGCAAGCTGCACGTGTTTCCCCCCGGCGATGCCTATGTGCGCTCGGTCATGGGTATGGGCCAGTTGCGCGATTATCTGTATCGTGCCTATGGCGAGGATGTGGTGCGCACCGCGACGTTTGAGTGCTTCCGCTCTGCCAGCTACCTCGCCACGCAACACGGCTGGCGGGCGCTGTATCGGGGTTATCCGGTGGTTGGTGCAGTGACACGCGAGAAAATTTCCCACGCGGTCGATCTGGCGATTGAGCACATCAAGCTGACACAAAAAGCCAACGGCAAATTTTTGTACTACTACGACGCTGCCACCAATTCGTACCGCGATCACGAGCACCCCACGCGCGACCCGGTCAAAAACCCCTACTACAACATCCTGCGCCACGCCGGCGGCGGCATGACCTGCCTGTTTCATGAGCGCTGCAACCGGCGCAACGATACCTGGCGCAACATCACCCGGGCCATTGACTACCTGGTGGCGCAGGCTCGCCTGCAAGATTACAACGGCCAGCAAGGGGCCTACATTTATAGCGAAAAAAAGTCCAAACTTGGCGGCTCGGGCATTGCGCTGTATTTGCTGGCGCAATATGAGCGATTCACCGGCGACACCACTTACCGGCTTTGGGCAGACCGGCTGGCCTGCCACCTGGTGAACCAGGTCACCGCCAGTGGCGAGTTCATTTATTACAACCTGTACCTCGACAAGCCGATTTCCGAGGCTGAAAACCCGAATTACTTTTCGTTCTTTTACCCCGGCGAGGCGATTTGCGGGCTGGCCGCCTACCTGCACCTGGTCAGCCCCGAACAGCGCGGGCCGATCATTGAAAAGCTGCACCAGGCCTTGACCTTTTTGCTGGAAGTTCGCCCGATCACCCGCGCCAGCGAGTACAGCGCCGTGCCATCGGACGGCTGGCTGATGATGGGCATCATGGAGGCGTGGGATTTTGCCGAGATGCGCCGGCCCCAGTATGCCGAGTTTGTTTTTTCAGACGCGCAGAAGATGATTGACCACATGTACAAGGTCACCGATGCGCCTTACCCCGACTACGCTGGGGCTTTTTATTACGAATTTGGCGACTACCCCTATGCCGATGGCGCACGCTGCGAGGGCTTGCTGGGCGCCTACGAACTGGCGGTCAAGATGGGCGATACCGTCAAGGCCGCAGAGCTGTGGCAAGCCATTGTGCTGGCGGCCTGGGCGCTACTGCATCTGGTCAACACCCAGGATGCCATTTACTTTGCGCCCAACCCAAAAATCGCTCTGGGCGGCATTCGGTTCAAGTACACCCGTCAATGGTTTCGCATTGACACGATTCAGCACGTGGCCTCGTTTTTTGCCAAGTTGCTGCCGTATTGGCACGATGCGCCATGAGCCACTAAGACTCCGGCATGCAAGCGCAGCATCAGCAAGAGCTGGCCCGCCAACTGGCCGCACAGGCACAACAGGCCATTGAACGGCAGGATTGGGTCACAGCGCTCGACAGTGCGGGGCGCGCCATCCTGCATTGGCCGCACCGGCGTGAACCCTATGCCCTGATTGCGCAAATCTGTTGTTTGCGCGGCAATCTGGGCATGGGCCGTAGCTACCTGCAGCTGGCACTGAGCATGGCAGCGGAGACACAGAGCCAGGCAAACCCGACTTTTGACGATGATGCGGTGCTGCAACAGCGCATGGCGCAGTGGTGCCAGGCAGGTGCTGCCACACCGCCGGTACCCATCGCCTTGCCCGGCAGCCTTCAATTGGTGGCGGGCGGCGATGTCATGCTGGGCCGACAAATGCCGGGCTGGGTGGGCTTGCGCGGTGCGGCCGAT
The DNA here is from genome assembly GCA_020048295.1 of Rhodoferax sp. The sequence goes on along the minus strand of JAIFMT010000151.1, from coordinate 2,502 downwards.
CCGCTGGCGGGGGTGGCAGCGCTGTTTCGGGCTGCCGACCTGAGCCTGGTCAACCTGGAGACCTGCATCAGTTCTGAGGGCGACTTTATCGACAAGGGGGGACAGCAGCCGTATTACTACCACGCGCACCCCGAAATGCTCGATGTGCTGCTTCAGGCGGGCGTGGGCTGCGTGGCCACCGGCAACAACCATGCGATGGACTACGGCGCAGACGCGTTGGCGCAGCAAACCGACACGCTGGAGGCCTGTGGCTTTCTGCAATTTGGTGCTGGCCGCAACCGGCTTGATGCGGCGCTGCCCAAATACGCCAAGGTCAAAGGCGTGACGGTCGCTTTCATCGGCGTGGAAACCGAAACGCCCGTGATGGCCGCCGGTGACGCAACGCCCGGCATCCACCACGTGGCCGTTGACAGGCTGGCGAGCGTGCTGGCCGGGTCCATCGCGATTGCCCGCGCGCACGCGGACATCGTCATCGTCAGCCCGCACTGGGGCATCAATTGGTTGAGTGCGCCGAGTCAGGGCATCCAGAACAGCGCCCGGCAACTGATCGAACTCGGTGCCGATGCCGTGCTGGGTCACTCTGCACACATCCTGCATGGCGTGGCCATGCACCTCGGGCGACCGATCATTTACGACATGGGCACCTTGCTGTTTGACCGGGTGGCGCAGCACACCATGAAGGACTCGGCGCTGTTTGCGCTGACCTGGCAGCCTGATGGGTCGTGCGAACTCACCATCCGCCCGGTAAAGCTGAGCAACGCGCGGGCCAGACTGGCCACAGGTGAGGATTTTGAGCGCATTCGCGAGGTGCTGACCACCCTGAGCCTTGCGCTCGACCCCACCACCCGGCTTGAGAAGACCGAGGTCGGGCTGCGTGTCAGCGGTCAGCACCTGGCCAGACCAACGCGACGCAAACCCAGCTTGCCAAGCCAGCCGCACGATGGGCCGAGAACCTTGACACTGCCAGAGCCATTGCACAGACACCAAAGCAATCTGGTCTATACCGCCATACAGGGCAACAACCAGGCCTGGCCAAGGCCGTTGCACATCAACCCCAACCTAACTATTTTAGGAGCACGCTACGCAAGTCCAGTAAGGGCTGGAAGAGGATTTGTTTGTGAAGTTTATTTTCAGGCGGCGGCGCCCGCCATGCCCAGCCGGGTCGAGGCGCGCATTACCGGCCTGCGGCCTGACGGCTCTCAGGCCTTTGCCTACACCCACCCGGTGGCCGAAGGCATTCATCCACCAGCGCGCTGGCTGCCAGCGCAGATCATCTGCGACCGCGTGGTGGTGCGGCCGGCGATACGGGTGCCAGCCGGCAGCTACCTGCTGTGCTGGTCGTTGGTGGACATGGAAGGCGGCCAGGCCATGCCAATCGCGACCGACGATGCCCGGCTGCGTTTTGGACAGGTCTATCTTGGCGAACTGCTGGTCAGCGAGTCGGCCCCCCGTGGGGTGGCGGGTGTCAGCACCGCCGAAAAGCTGGCGCGCTTGCCCGCCCTGGCGGTGGCGCGCCTGTTGGTCGATTGGCAACAGACCCCTGAAGACGCAGTCGTTGCTGCCCATTCACCCAGGCAGTACCCCCCAAAATTGGCCACTGCAGAGAACCCCTTGCTGCTGGATGCTGCCACCATGGCCGCCGTGACGGGCGGCCGTTGGCACAACCTGCCCGAGGGGACGTTGTTGACTGGCCTGAGTTTCAGACGGAAATACCTGGTCGAAGGCAGTGCCGGCAATTTGTTTGTTGCCATGAAAGTTGGCGTTTCCAACGAGACATTTGATGCAGAAAGCGTGGCATCGGTTCGCAAAGCTATCCAGGCCGGTGCCGCAGCTGCCATGGTGCCCACGTGGGCTGAAGGCTTGCCGCAAGACTTGCCAGTACTGCGTGTCGATCATTTGTTGACGGCCGTTGAGCAGCTCGGCAGGCATGTGCGTGACCACCTGTTTACCGGCCAACGCGTGTTGGTCAGCGGTACCGAGGGCAAGACCGGCTTCAAGAACATGCTGCACCACGCCCTGAGTCCACAAATCTCGACTCACGCCACCACGCACAGCTCGAACCTGAGCTTTGCCATCATGGGCAGCCTGGCCTCAATCCGGCAACAGGATCGCGTGGCCATCATTGAGGCGGCAGGCACCCATCCGGGCAAGCTGGCCCAACGCAGTCAGTACGTCCGTCCGCACCTGTTTGTGTTGACTGAAGTGGGCAACGAGCACCTGAACTACCACGGCAGCGAGCAAGCGGTGATCGAGTCAAAAGCCGATATCGTCACCGGCCTGGTGGATGGCGGCTATGGTCTGCTCAACGCCGACAGCCGCAATTACGCGGCAGTCAGGCAAGCGATTCTGGCGCGCCGGCGCGTACCGCTGCTGTTGTTTGGCAGCTCGGCCGGCTGCAATGGCCGCTTGCTTGACCAGCAGTTTGTCAACAACGCCTGGCAGGTGACGGCCGACATCGTGACCGGCCTGGTGGATGGCGGTTATGGGCTGCTTAATGCCGAC
>JAIFMT010000103.1 GCA_020048295.1 Rhodoferax sp. | reverse complement strand
CAACTCGGCCAGCGTCTTGTTCAGGCCATCGACCACGCCAATGGTGTTTTCGTCCTGCGACTTCTGGATGTTGAGCAGCAGCGTGCGCTCGCCGTTGTAAAGCGCCAGGCTCTCGATTTCCTGTGCGCCATCGGCCACCCGCGCCACTTGTTCTACCCGCACCGCGGCGCCATTTTTGCGAGTGATGATGATGCGGCCAAAATCTTCCGGGCGCTGCACCCGCGCGGCGATCTGGATCACCCGGTCTTGCAGGTTTGAGCGAATGTTGCCCACCGGAAAGTCCTGGTTTTCATTGCGCACCGCATTGGCCACCTGCTCGGGCGTGATGCCAAACGATTCAAGGGCCTGTGGGTCCAGGTAGATGTTGATTTCGCGCTTGGCACCGCCCACCAGCGTCACCGATCCCACTCCGCGCACGTTCTCCAGCCGCTTCTTGAAGGTCTGCTCGGCCCAGTTGGTCAGCTCCACCGGGTTCATGGCGACACCGGCCGAGGTATCCGGCAGCACCGCCACCGACCAGATCGGGCGACTGGCCGGGTCAAAGCGCTGCACGCGTGGCTCTTTGACTTCCGTGCGCAGATTGGGGCGCACCGAGGCGACCTTTTCGCGCACGTCATCAGCCGCCTTGCGCCCGTCGATGTGCAAGCCAAACTCGATGACGACCACCGACTGGCTCTCATACGAGCGTGAAGTCAGCGCGTTGATGCCGGCAATGCTGTTGACCGCCTCTTCAATCTTCTTGCTGACTTCGCTCTCGACAATCTCGGGCGAAGCGCCTGGGTACTCGGTGTAAATGACCACCACCGGGAAATCCACGTTGGGAAACTGGTCCACCTGCAGCCGTTGCATCGAAAACAAGCCCAGCACCACCAGCGCCAGCATCACCATGGTGGCAAACACCGGGTTGTTCAGGCTGACGCGGGTGAACCACATTCAGCGTACTCCCGGCGCGGTGGCGCTGAGCTTGACCAGCGTGCCGGCACGCAAGATGCCCACGCTGCCGGCCAGTGCCAGCGTGCTCTCGGGCGCACCGGTGATGGCCACCAGCGTCTGGCCATTGACCTCGCTGCGCACGCCGGTTGCGACGGTCAGGTGCTGCACCTGGTTTTGCCGCACGATTTGCAGGTAGGGTTCGGGCTTGTCGGTGCGCACCGCGTCGAGTGGCACTGCCAGCCGCTTTTGCGCGCCGGTGGTTAGCAGCCCCTGCGCAAACAGGCCATGGCGCAGCGCGTTGTTGGGGGCCAGCGCCAGATAGACCAGCACCGCGCGACTGCCGCTGGTGGCGCTGGGGTTGATGCGCAGCACCCGGGCGGCAATGCCTTGCGCCAGACCGTCGATGTGCACCTTTGCCACTTGCCCTGGCCTGACCTGCGCGGCATCGGCCGCGCGCAGCGTGGCTTCGAGCTCCAGTTGGCTCAAATCGACAATTTCAAGCACCCGCGTATCCACCGCCAGCCGCTCGCCGGGCTGCGCCAGCCGCTGCGACACCCGACCAGAAATGGGCGCGCGCAGCAGCGTGTCGTCGAGCGACTTGGCCGCCAGCTCGGCGCCCGCCTGGGCTGCTGCATAGTTGGACTGCGCCGCCGCCAGATTGGCTTGCGAGGTCTGCAGCGCCGTGCTGGAGATAAAGCCTTGTGCCACCAGCGCCTGGTTGTTGTCAAAACTGCGCTGCGCAATGTCCACCTGCGCGCGCGCTGCTTGCGCCTGCTGGCGTGCCTGGGTGAGGCGCGCACCCGACTCCAGCGGGTCAATGTGCGCCAGCACCTGCCCGGCCTTGACCGCATCGCCCTCACGCACGCGCAAGCCCTGCAATTCACCCGGGATGCGCGCCTTGACAAAGGCGCTGTTGACGGCCTTGACGGTTCCTGAAATCGCCAGCGTGGTGGGCAGCTCCAGCAATTTGACTTCGACCAGATCGGCCGCTGCCAGGTCGAGGGACACCTGGGTCTTCTGCGCTTGTTGCTGGGCCTTCAGCGCAGCCTGCTGGGTCTGCCGCGCTGACCAGGTGCGCAGTGCACCGGCGGCCAGCAGCGCCACGATCGCAGCGGTCAGCGCCCATTTGAGCCAGGGTTTCATGGACTGATTACTCCTTTGCAAACGGGAGGGTTGGCGGCGCAGCGGTGATACCAAAGCCGCCGATCAGCATGTCAAACTGGGTGGCCAGGTATTGGTCGGGCTCGAGCTGCGCCAGGTCATCACAACAGGTGCCCAGCGAATGCCGCCACATCGCCAGCACCAGCAGCGGAGCCAGCACCATATACACGCCGTATTTGAAGTCCATTGGCCGGAACTCGCCGCGTTCAACCCCACGCCGCAAAATCCGCTCGATCAGCGCGCTGCCCGGGCGCATCACCTCATGCTGGTAAAACCGCGCCAACTCGGGAAAGTTTTGCGCCTCGCTCATCATCAGCTTGGGGATGCCTGAGGCCTGGGTGGCACCGATGCGCTCCCACCAGCTGTGCAGGCAGTAGTGCAGCATCTCGTGCGTGCTGCCCTGAAACTGGTTGATTTCTTCGTCCCACTCGGCAAACCGTCCGCTGATGTTCTCGCGCACCACGGCTTTGAACAGTTCCTCCTTGCTGGGAAAGTACAAAAACAGCGTGCCCTTGGAAACGCCGGCGCGCCGGGCGACCTCTTCGACGCGGGTGGCGGCATAGCCTTTTTCGACGAACAAGTCCAGCGCTGCCGCCAGCAGTTCACCTGGGCGTGCGACCTTGCGGCGCGCATGGCGGGCGGGTTCATCCGGTGGGGTCGGTGCGGCGACAGGGGACTCGGCTTGCATGAGTTAATGACTGGTTGGTTAGTAATATAACTTTTTTTGAACCTGCGCTGTTTTGCTGGCCAGTGCGGCGCGGCTGTGCGCCCGGTTGCCAGCGCAAAGCAATGGTCAGTGTGGGTGCATGCGGTCAGCGCTACCATGCTGCGCCTGGGTCAGTGCCGGGTTGTGTACCGGGCGGACCGACTCTTCCAACCACCAATCAGGAGTTTTTCATGACTGCGACATCCCAAACCATCACCCTGGGCGGCGGCTGCTTTTGGTGCACTGAAGCGGTGTTTGTGAACGTGCGCGGCGTGCTTGATGTGGAGTCTGGCTACAGCAACGGCCACACCGTGCAACCCAGCTATGAGCAGGTGTGCAGCGGCAACACTGGCCACAACGAAGTGGTGCGGCTGGTGTTTGACCCGCAAGTGATCAGCCTGCGTGAGATTCTGGAAATATTTTTTGTCATCCATGACCCAACCACCCGCAATGCGCAGGGCAACGACCGGGGCACGCAGTACCGCAGCGGCATCTATTTCAGCGATCCGGCACAGCAGGCAATCGCCCAGCAGGTCATCAACGATCTGGCTGCCAGTGCCCCGGACAGCCGCGAGATCGTCACCGAAGTGCTGCCGCTAGCCAACTATTGGCCCGCCGAGGCCTATCACCAGGACTACTTTGCCCGCAACCCGCAGCAGGCGTATTGCCTGGCGGTGGCCGCGCCCAAGGTGGCCAAGTTCCGCAAGACGTTTGCGCGGCTAAGCCTCACAAACTGAGCGGGATGCCTGCAGAAAATAAAAGACATTTTGCACTCCAACCCTTATGCAGAAAGCGCTGGCAGCTATTGATTAAATAGTTTCCACAGGCTTGGCTGGCAGCCTTAGTTGCGCTTCATGCCGTCGGCCAGTTGGGTGATGTTGTAGCGCATTAACTGCAGGTAGGTGCTGGCGGGCTCACCGGGGCCCGAGAGTGCGCCATCGTAGAGTTTGGCACCGAGTTTCACCCCCGCCTCGTTGGCGATTTGTGTCAGCAACTGGGTGTTGTTTTTGTTTTCGGCAAAGATGGCGCGGATTTTGTCTTTGCGGATTTGTGCGATGAGCTGCGCCACAGCTTTGGCGCTCGGATCACTTTGGGTTGAGATGCCTTGGGCGGCCCGGAACTGAATCTGGTAGCGCGCACCAAGATAGTTGAACGCCTGGTGGCCGGTAATCACCTTGCGCTGGGCTGCGGGTACCGGCGCAAACGCTGCTTTGGCAAAGTCGTCGAGTGCTTGCAGTTCCTTCAGATACGCTTCGCTATTGTGTTTGTAGCTGTCAGCGCCCGCTTGATCAAGGCTGGACAGCGATTTGGCAATGTTTTTGACATAGACCATCACCAGCCTTGGGTCTTGCCAGGCATGGGGGTCGGCAGCGTCGTGGTCATGGTCATCGTCTTGATGGGCGGCCTGACCTTTGGGCGACGGGAGCGGCTTGATCCCTTCGCTGGCGATCAGGGTGACCCCTTTGTAACCGGCTGACCTGGCCAGTTTTTCAGCCCAGGGCTCAAAGTGCAGGCCGTTGAGCACCAGCAGGCGCGCGCCCAGCACGACTTTGGCGTCGGTCGGGGTGGGCTCAAAGGTGTGGGCATCGGCATCTGGCCCGACCAGCGTGGTGACCTTGACGCGCTCACCGCCCACCACCTTGACCAGGTCGCCCAGGATGCTGAAACTGGCCACCACCGGCAGCGGTTCGGTCGCGCCACTGGGCGTGGGCAGCAGCAGCGGGGTGCTCAGGGCGGCGCAGGCCAGCCATTTCAGGGTCAGTCGTTTCATGCTGTTTTCCTTGGAAGGTGTTGAGAAAGATCAGCCCACCCGGTGCGGGCGCTTGAGCAGCCGGGGCAGCCAGCCCCCGGGTGACAGCAGCAACGAGGCTGCGTACAGCACCCCGGCGCAGCCAATGATGGTCGGTCCGCTGGGCGTGTCAAGGTGGTAGGACAGTAGCAGCCCGGCCAGGCTGGCCAGCATGGCCTGAGCGCTGGCGTTGAGCAGTTGGGCACTCAGCGTGTCGTGCCAGAGCCGCGCCGACACCGCCGGCAGCATCATCAGGCCCACCGCCATCAGCGTGCCCAGGGTCTGAAAACCCGCCACCAGATTGAGCACCACCAGCACCAGAAAACCCTGCTGCCAGATCCAGCTGCGGTGACCGCTGGCGCTTAAAAACACTGGGTCAAAAGTTTCCAGCACTAATCCACGGTAGCCCGCTGCCAGCCCGATCAGACTGACGCTGGCCACGCCCGCCACCAGCAGCAGGCCGGGCGCATCGACGCCGAGCGCGCTGCCAAACAGGATGTGCAGCAAGTCAAGCTGGCTGCCCTGACGCGAGATCAGCGCCACCCCCAGCGCCAGCGCCACCAGGTACAGCGCCGCCAGACTGGCATCCTCTTTCAGACTGGTGGCGCGGCTGACCAGCCCGGCAATGCCCGCCACCAGCAGCCCGGCCAGCACGCCCCCGGTCGCCATGGCCGGCAGCGACAGGCCAAACAGCATGAAGCCCAGCGCCACCCCGGGCAGCACCGCGTGGCTGAGCGCATCGCCCAGCAGACTCATGCGCCGCAGCGTCAGGAACACCCCGAGCGGTGCCGCGCTGACGGCCAGCGCCAGCGTGGCCACCAGCGCCCGGCGCATGAAGGCAAATTCGGCAAACGGCCCGACCAGCGTGTCCCACAGCAGTTGTCCGGTGGTCATCATGGGGTGGTCGCCGGCTCGGTGACGCTGGCCTGCACCACCTCGTCGGTATGGCAGATGTCAGCGTTGTCGTCCCAGGCTTCGGCCAACGCCCGGGCGCGCAGCAAATGCGTGGGCAGCAGCACCTGTGCGGTGTTGCCCCAGGCCACCAGCTCACGTGCCAGCAGCAGGGTTTGCGGAAAGTGCTGGCGCACCTGCTCGTCGTCGTGCAGCACCGCCACCACCGTGCGGCCTTCGGCGTGCCACTGGTGAATCAGCGTCAGCAGCGCGGCGGTGGTGCGCGAGTCCATCGCGTTGAAGGGCTCGTCGAGCAAGATCAGCTGGGCATCTTGCACCATCAGCCGGGCAAATAGCACCCGCTGCAGTTGCCCGCTGGAAAGCGACCCCACCGTGCGCCGCTCAAACCCCGCCAGCCCGACCTGCGTGATGGCATTGGCCACGCGTTGCAGCAAGGCAGGTGGCACGCGGCCCCAGGCGCCCACCGCACTCCAGCAGCCCAGCAGCACGCAGTCGCTCACCGACATCGGAAAACTGCGGTCAATTTCGGTGAGCTGCGCCAGGTAAGCGATGCTGTGTCGCGGTGTGCTGACCTTGACCTGGCCGCCCGCCGGACGCAGCAAACCCATGATGCTTTTGAGCAGCGTGCTCTTGCCCGAGCCATTGGGGCCAATCACCGCTGTCAGCGAGCCCGGCGCAAATTCACCGCTGATATGGTGCAGCGCAGGGTGCTGCCGGTAGCTGACGGTCAGGTTGTCGAGCCTTACCACGGTGCGACCTCGGCACTGGCCCAGCCCACTGCCAGCCACAGCAGCAGCAGCACCGGCAACACCGCCACCACCCGCAGCCAGGCCGGCCAGCCCAGAATGCTGCCCGCCAGCGGCACGGCCAGCGCTGTGGGCAAGTGCTGGTCTGCGTGTTCAGTGACAGCACCGCCAGGACCGGTGTGGCTGTGAACGTGCGGGTGGGCGGGGGTGGAATGCGTCATAATGCAATTGAGTTGCGATATAGTATAGCGCAATGGCTGTGTGGCCATTGTTTAATGCAACTTGGTTGCGATAATAATTCATTTGAGGTGGTCATTCACCATGGTTTCTTCTGCAAGCGCGGTGCAAGCCGACCCCATCGACACGCTGCTGTCAGCCCACGGCTTGCGCCGCACGGCGGCGGCGCGCCTGGTGTTGGGCTGGTTTCTGGCGCATCCACAGCGCCATTTCACCCACGCCGAGTTGCTGGCCAGCTTGCCAGGGGCCAAGCCTGCCGCTGATGCGGCGCTGGACCGTGTCACGCTGTACCGGCTGATTGATCGGCTGACGCAAGTGGGCCTGCTGCTGTGTCGGGTGGATGCCAAGCGGGTGCGCCGCTACCAGGCCATGCCCGAGAGCGTGCGGGCCATGCCGCACTTTGAATGCCAGAGCTGCCATTGCGACAAACCGCTGGCAGCAGCGCTGCAAGCCGACGCGCTGGACCTGGAGCTGGCCGCCGAACATGCGCTGCGGGCGCTGCAGGCGCTGGGATACCAGGGCGTGAGCCTGGACCTGGCAGTGCGCGGTGTGTGTGCCGATTGCGCCGGTGCGGCGAACGCATCACCGGCGGCAACCCGCTAAGGGGCCACGCAAAAATAACTTGCTGCACGACCAGGCCGGTGTCACCATGAACGAGGTGGTCAGCGCCATTGGGCAGGTGACCAGCATCATGGGCCAGATCAGCAACGCCAGCGATGAGCAAAGCATGGGGGTGTCGCAAGTCGGCGAGGCGGTGACGCAAATGGACCAGGTCACGCAGCAAAACGCGGCGCTGGTCGAGCAGATGGCCGCAGCTGCCAGCAGCTTGAAGTCGCAGGCGCAAGACCTGGTGCAGACCGTGGCGGTGTTCACCATTGGCACGCACAACACCCGCCCAGCCGCTGGCCGCTTGATGCTGCGGGTGTGCCTGCATAAACCAAAAATCGTCGCACTTGCCGCTGAGTCAGATGGACTGAGGGTTTTCGCCAGCGCAGATGCAGCGCTTTTGGTGCATGGCTGCCGAATGGGGTGATTTATTGGGGCATTTCATCTGACGGCCTGCACCGTGTTGGCCCATGCAATGCACCGCTTTTGTGCTATCAAAAAAGTAATGCATTGCAGCACTGTTTCAGAAAATAGCGGCGTAACATGCACAAGTTAATACCCTTACAGACAGCGTTGGCATATGGCGATCTACAAAGGAATCCACTTTTCTGACCACGTGGCGCCCGTTGTGCGCTACATGAGTTCGCTCAATGACCACCGTGAAACACTGGCCATCCTCAGTGGTACCTGGGACACCCTGTCACTGCTGGGGCACTTGTCCAACCTGAAAACCGACATGGGGGGCGTTCGGCAGGGTTTTGCGAATCTCACCGGGGAATTGCTGTCCTGTCTGGCAGATGAAACCATGGCGCACGAGGTTTCTGTGCTGAACTTTCAGGCGCAGATTGCGGTTGACGTATTGACCCGCAATTTGTACGAGCGCACCGCTGACATTGGATTTCTGGCCACCGACCTGGCCATTGTGAGTGCCTGCGCCAGCGCTGATACAGCGGCACTTGAAGGCTTGCGACAACGGTTTTTGTCCTACACCAGCAAATACACGGTTTACAAAGACATCATTCTGATGCGCCCCGACGGCCAGGTGCTGGTGCGCATGAACGACGGCTTTAGCGGCTGTTCCACTTCTGACATCCTGCAAAAAGCCAGGAGCACCCGCGACGGATATGTTGAAACCTACGCCGCCACAGACTTTTGCGGTGGCGATGTGGCGCTGACCTACGCCTACCGGGTCGAGTCGCACGGCAGCACCGTGGGGGTGCTGGTGCTTGAGTTTGATATTCGCGCCGAGGTGCGAACCATCCTCGCGCACCTGCGCGAGCGCAATGAAATCGTGGCCTTCCTCAACGCCCAAGGCCAGATTCTGCTGTCCAGCGACCGGGTGCTGCTGCCGGCAGGCATCTTGCTGCCGATTCGCAAAGGCGCGGCAACCCTGCGCCTGGGCGGCATTCAGTACATTTTTTCACAGCGCTTTCCCACGCCCTACCAGGGCTACGCTGGGCCGGGTTGGTCTGCCGTGGCGCTGTCGGTGGCAGAAATGGCTTTTGATGACTGTGGCACAGCGTCTTCCCGTGTCAACTTCACTGGCGAGAATGTGTTTTCGCAGCGCTTGCTGGCGATTCCGGAGCAGGCACGGCAGATTCAGCATCGGCTGGATCGGCTGGTCTGGAATGGTCGCGTGCAGCAGTCAGATGACTCCAATGCGTTCTCGCGCTCTCTGCTGGAAGAAATCGCCTTGACCGGACGCAAGACCAAGGAGGTGTTCGAGCGCTCGTCGGCTGAGCTGCTGACGATGGTGGCCAGCAGTTTGCTCAATGAGGCGCAATTTCTGGCGGGGCTGGCGGTGGACATTCTTGACCGCAACCTCTACGAGCGCGCCAACGACTGCCGCTGGTGGGCGGCCAGCCCGGCGCTGGCCACCCTGGATGCCCAAACCTGTCGCGAGACGCTGGTGCATATCAACGGCCTTTACACGGTGTACGCCAACCTGTTTGTGTTTGATGCGCAGGGCCGGGTGATTGCGGCCAGCCGCGACACTGCCATCGAAGGGCAGTTGCTGTCGGCAGCCTGGGTGGATCGGTGTCTCAACATCAGAGAGCCCATGGGCTATGCCGTTTCGCCCTTCGAGCGCAGCGGCCTGTACGCCGACGAGCGCACCTATATCTTCAGCGCGCCAATCATCGACAACGGGCGTGTGGTTGGCGGTGTCGGGCTGGTATTTGACAGCACATCGCAATTTCTGGCCATGCTGGAGGCGGCCTTGCCCAAAGCGGCTGGTGCGCTGGCGCTGTTTTGTCGCCCGGATGGATCGGCCATCAGCCAGACGGGCGCGCTGCCCATGCCTTTGCCCGCTGCCGTGTTGAACCTGGCCCCGGGCCAGCACTGGTCGGGTGTGGTGACCCAGGGTGAGCGCTGTTTTTCGGTGGGTGCCACCGCCGGCAGTGGCTACCGAGAATTCAAGACCACCGATGCCTATGTTGAGCCCATCATTGGCATCATTGTGGTGCCGTGTGGCACGCTGTCGTCCAATGGCCACAAGACAGCCAACACCATGGTGGCCATGCCGGGCGGCACCGAGATTGCCAGCTTTTATATTGGTGAGCAGTTGATGGGTGTCGTTGCCAAGGATGTCATTGAATGCATTGACGTGCCGCGCGCCATTGGCTTGACGGGGGCCGCCATGGCCAAGCGCCATGTTGGCTACACCACCTGGGGCAACAAGGCCTTGCCGCTGCTGGACCTGAATGCCAGCACGCGCGAAATAGGGCAGGGCAACGGGCAGCGTCATGCGCTGGTGCTGCACCATGACGATGCCGATTTTGGTTTGCTGGTGACTGGGCTGGGGCCGGTGATTGAAATGCAGGTGTTTGGCACACAGCGCTTGGCAGAGCAAGCCAGTGGCTCACATTTGTTCTCAACCATTGCGCGATCTGGCGAGGTGCTGGTGCCCATTCTTTCGGCGCAAGAGTTGCTGGCCGTCGCACGTCAAAGCTGAATATCGCGTATTGGGCACTTTTTGGGCAGGCGTGCGACAAGCTCAGCGCGGCGGGCTTTGCAGCACCAGGTCGATGCGCCGCTGCAGGCTGGCCGCCGCGCTGGCATCACCTGCGGCTTGCGCCCGCTTGAGCTGCACGCCAAGCCAGGCCAGCAGCGGCCTGCGCCACCCCTGATTAGAGGCAAAATCAGCTGCTAGCCCAATGTCATCGAGCGTAACGCGCTCTGTTTTCAAGAGTAATGCAGTGGCGATCAGGCGCGCCAGCGGGTCTGTGATCTTCACCAATGGCGAGTTGGCAGGGGGCGCTGTGGCAGAAGTGCTGCCTGGCGCTACGGCTGCCTGGGCGGTATCACGCGCTTGTGCCACCAACTCCCGGTAGGGCTGTGGCAGCAACTCGGGTTTCAGCTGATCCCAGCGGCCTGCCAGAAAGTTGGCGTAATTTTGCTCGGCGGGCAGCGCATCGGCAGCCAGCGCCTCGTAGCCGGTGCAGGCGCTGAAATCCAGGCTGGCCACTTGCGCGGCGCAGCGCACCAGCTCGGCACGCGCCATCAGGTCCAGCCGGCCGGTGCGGGCAATTTCGGCCTTGGCACGCTTGAACTCAAAGTCAGCCACGCGGCTGTTGCCTTCCAGATAGGCACTGGTGGCGCTGCCCAGCGCGGCAAAGGCGTTGGCCTGCCAGTCTGGCGGTGGTGGGGCGCTGGCACAGGCACCGAGCAGCAGCGTGGCGATCAGGGCGGGGAAAACATGTTTCATGGCAGCTTGATCTCCGTGTCGCGGGCAAACGGCCATTTGCGGTTGATCTCATCGGTCAGCTGGCTGATCTTGCGCAGGTTGACTTCGACTTCGGTGCGCAGTTGCCCCAGGTCGGCGCTGGCCACGCGGGCGTTGGCACCCACCGCTTGCGCTTCGGCCAGCACCGCATCCACCTTGCCCAGCGTGCCGCGCGTATCAGCCAGCAGTGCCGTCAGCTGGGTAATCGCGGCCTGGCTGCTGGCCAAGGTGGCTTGCGTGGTTTTCAGCGTCGCCTGGGTGTCGTCGGCCACGCCGCCTTTGCCAAACAGGCGCTGGTCGGCGTTTTTCAGCAGGGCGTTGCTGTTGTCCAGCGTGGTGATGACTTTTTTGGCGTTGTCTTCGCTGCCCAGCACGCCGGTCAGCATGCCATAGCGGCTGGTCAGGCGGGCGGTGACGGTTTTCAGGTGCGCCAGGCTGGCGTTGATGCTCGACTCTGCGCCGGTCATGCTCTCCAGGTTGTCGAGCAGCGCGCGCACCGAGGCCATCAGGCGCGGAATTTCAGCGGCCATGTCGCCGCGCAGCAAATCGCGCACGGCGTTGGCCGGCAGCGGCGGGTCGGTCAAAATGCCGCTGAAAGCGCGGATGCGGGTGTCGCCCACCATGCCGCGCTCCAGCGTGAAGATGCTGCTGGTGCGCAGCCATTTGGCATCTTTTTGCGGTATTTCCATGATGATGCGCACCTTGCCGTCATCGGCCAGCTCAATGCGCCGCACCCGGCCGATCGGAAAGCCTGAAAACGTCATGTCCATGCCGACAATCACGCCCTCGGAGTCGTCGGTCAGCAGCACCAGCTGGCGGGTTTGCTCAAACATGCCGCGCGCAAACATCACATACAGCACAAAGCCCACCAAAATGACGGCCACGGCGGT